>JAEZEU010000510.1 GCA_023432885.1 Pseudomonadota bacterium
CCGAGCTGCGCACGTCGATCGACGACGTTCCGGCGCGCATCACTTCGCTTTTGGAAGAGCGCAAGAAGCTGGAGCGCGATCTCTCCGATGCGCGCAAGAAGCTTGCGATGGGCGGCGGCGCCTCCGCAGGCAACGGCGCGGCCGGCGGCGTCCGGGAGGTCGGCAATGTGAAATTGCTGGCGCGTGCGGTCGAGGGCGTCGAGACCAAGGATCTGAAGAGCCTGGTCGATGACGGCAAGAAGCAGATAGGCTCGGGCGTCGTCGCCATCGTCGGCGTCACCGAGGACGGCAAGGCCGGCATCGTGGTCGGCGTTACCCCCGATCTCACCTCGCGCTTCAACGCGGTCGAACTCGTGCGCAAGGGTTCTGAGGCGCTCGGCGGCAAGGGCGGCGGCGGGCGGCCCGACATGGCGCAGGCCGGCGGGCCCGACGGCGCCAGGGCCAATGCCGCGCTCTCGGCGATCGAAAAGGCCATGTCCGGCGCTTGATCGTTGGGCGCCTGATCGCCCGGCTCGCCTTGAGGAATCTCAAGCCGGGCAAATGACCTTGGTCTAGGAATTTCTCATGGTTTCCTGATCTCGGCGCACCAGGCGGCAGACGCGCGACCGGAGAGGCAGTGGCGATCATTTCGCACCGAAGGAAGCTGCATCACCCGGACCTGCGGGACCGGCTCTACGAGTTGCTTGAGCACGATCATCTGGCGGATACCGTCGGCGCCCGCTTCGTCAACGCCATCATCCTTGTCATCGTTCTTGACGTGACAGCGATGATATTGGCCTCGGTGCCCGAAATCGACGTGCGCTTCGGAACCTGGCTTACCTTTGTCAAGATCGGTGCCGCGGCCATCTTTGCGCTGGAGTACGTCGCACGGCTCTGGAGCGTGGCCGGCCACGCCCCGCGCCGCGCTTCGCCGTCACGGGACCGGATCGGTTATGTCTTCTCCGGTCTCGGCATCATCGATCTGATGGCGTTCCTGCCGGCCTCGATCGCCCTTGCCGTCGGCAATCGCTCGATGCTGGTGCTGCTCGGCGTGCTGCCATTCTTCAAGCTGATCCGCTATTCGCCGGCGATGCGCTCGCTGCTGGCGGCGATCCATGCCGAGCGGCGCACCCTGTTCGGGTGTCTCGTGATCCTCACCGGGGCGGTCCTGCTGTTTGCTACGCTGCTCTATTCCATCGAACGAGACGTGCAGCCCGACAAGTTCGGCACCGTTCCGCAGGCGATGTGGTGGGCGATCGTGACGCTGGGCACCGTGGGTTACGGCGACGTGGTGCCGATCACGCCGCTGGGCAAGGTGGTGTCGGTCTTCACCATCGTCAGCGGACTGGTGATGATCGCGCTGCCGATCGCGATCATCTCGACCGCCATTGCCGAGGAGGTCCGCCGCCGGGACTTCGTCGTCACCTGGGGCATGCTGGCGCGGGTGCCGCTGTTTTCGCATCTGCGCGCCGCCGAAATCGCCGACATCATGCCTCTGCTGCAGGCCCGGACCATCGAAGCGGGCGAGGTGCTGGTGCGACGGGGCGAGGTGGCGAAGTCGATGTATTTCATTACAGCCGGCGAAGTCGAGATCGATCTGCAAGCCAGCGGGTGCGGCTCACGGACGGCACATTCTTCGGAGAGATCGCACTCCTGCACCGGACAAAGCGGAGCGGTACGGTGACAGCGAGCCGCAAGACGCGGTTGCTGGTGCTCGATGCCCAGGATTTCCATGCGTTGATCGAGCGCATGCCCACGCTGGCCGCCCACGTGCACAGGACGGCGAAGGCGCGGCTCGGAGAGACCGGCGATCTGGCTAGCGTCGAGATTGCGCAGGCGCAGAAAGAGCCGAACGAGGACGCCTGATCTTGGCCGCCGGACGCCGGGCGTCGCGGCCCGGCATCCGGGATTACCGTGTACCGGCTTGGCCATCGCCGTGGGAAGATTTTCGGAAACCTTGTCGAGGAAGCCGGTCGTCGACAGCCAGCGCTGATCGGCTCCGACCAGGAGGGCCAAGTCCTTGGTCATATAGCCGGCTTCGACCGTATCTATGCAGACCTTCTCCAGCGTCGTCGCGAACTTCGCCAGTTCCGCATTGTTGTCGAGCTTGGCGCGGTGGGCGAGGCCACGCGTCCAGGCGAAGATGGAAGCGATCGAGTTGGTCGAGGTCTCCTTGCCCTTCTGGTGCTCGCGGTAGTGGCGGGTCACCGTGCCATGGGCGGCCTCGGCTTCCACCGTCTTGCCGTCGGGGGTGAGCAGCACCGAGGTCATCAGGCCGAGCGAGCCATAGCCTTGCGCCACCGTGTCGGACTGCACGTCGCCGTCGTAGTTCTTGCATGCCCATACATAGCCGCCGGACCACTTCAGGGCCGAAGCCACCATGTCATCGATCAGCCGGTGCTCATAAGTCAGGCCCTTGGCGTCGAATTCCTTCTTGAATTCGCGCTCGAAGATGTCCTGGAAGATGTCCTTGAAGCGGCCGTCATAGACCTTCAGGATCGTGTTCTTGGTCGAGAGGTAGACCGGATAACCGCGCATCAGCCCGTAATTGAACGAGGCGCGGGCGAAGTCGATGATGGAATCGTCGAGATTGTACATCTGCATCGCGACGCCGGCGCCGGGCGTCTTGAAGACTTCCCGTTCGATGACCGTGCCGTCCTCGCCGACGAATTTCATCGACAGCGTGCCCTTGCCGGGGAATTTGATGTCGGTGGCACGGTACTGGTCGCCATAGGCGTGGCGGCCGATGATGATCGGCTTGGTCCAGCCGGGCACCAGGCGCGGCACGTTTTTGCAGATGATCGGCTCGCGGAAGATCACGCCGCCGAGGATGTTGCGGATGGTGCCGTTCGGCGACTTCCACATCTCCTTCAGACCGAATTCCTTCACCCGGGCTTCATCCGGGGTGATGGTGGCGCACTTGACGCCGACGCCGACTTTCTTGATCGCGTTGGCAGCGTCGATCGTGACCTGGTCGTTGGTCTTGTCGCGGTATTCCATCCCGAGGTCGAAATATAGTAGCTCAACGTCAAGGAAGGGGTGGATCAGCTTGTCCTTGATGTACTGCCAGATGATCCGAGTCATCTCGTCGCCATCGAGTTCGACGACGGGGTTGGACACCTTGATTTTTGCCATGTCGAAAGAAGCCTCTTGGGAACAGCGCGTTTTAAGGCGGGGTGGGCAGGATTATGGCGGGGCTATAGCATTGCCTGTGCCCGGGCGGAAGCGACGAGGGTATGCACTTTAAGCTCATCCATTGCCTCAGATTGCCGCGTTCCGCTGGTCTGGGGGCGGGCGAATCGGCCCGGCCAAACCGGCTTGCGGCCGAACTTCCAAAACCGCCGCTAACGTGATTATTCCGCTTGAGAAATTTGGCCGGACAGGCAAACGAGGGCCGAGATGGGTGGGCAGGGCTTGAGACCCTGATTCCGAATGTTCGGAATTTGAATCAGAAAGTGAAGTGATGTCCGGAACGGACAGGACCAAATCCGCTCCCGAACTTGCGGGCCCCGTCGTGATCCTGGTCGAGCCCCAACTCGGCGAGAACATCGGCATGGCGGCGCGCGCCATGGGCAATTTTGCGCTGACTCGCCTGCGCCTCGTCAACCCGCGCGACGGCTGGCCGAACATTGCCGCGCAGCGGGCCGCAGCCGGGGCCGACCACATCCTGGAGAAGGTCGAACTGTTCGAGACCGTGCAGACGGCGGTCGCCGACCTCGACCTGCTGTTTGCCACCACCGCGCGTGCCCATGGCCAGGCCAAGCCCGTGCTGGCCCCGGAAGCGGCGGCGCAGGAGATCGTCGGCCATATAGCCGCCGGGGGCGGGGCCGGGATCCTGTTCGGCCGAGAGCGTTGGGGCCTGACCAACGAGGAGGTGGCGCTCGCCAACCGGATCGTGACCTTTCCGGTCAATCCGGGCTTTGCCTCGCTCAATCTGGCGCAGGCGGTGCTGCTGGTTGGCTATGAGTGGTTCAAGCTGGCGACCTCGGGCGCGCTGCCATTCGCCATGCCTGAGCGATCGGAGCGCGCCTCGCACTACCAGATCGACGCCTTCTTCGAAAACCTCGTGCGTGAGCTCGACAAGGTCGAGTTTTTGCGTCCGCGCGAGAAGCGCGACACCATGCTGGTGAACCTGCGCAACATATTCACGCGCATGGAGCCGACCAAGCAAGACATGCATACCCTGCATGGCGTGATCATGGCGATCGCGGAAGGGCGCAAGGGGCCGGCCAAGGGCGGCGTGCTCGACGGCGAACAGGCCACGCGGCTCCGCGCGCTGCTCGCCGAGCAGGGCCAGCATGGCGCAGCGCCGGACAGCAGCAGCACCCTGAAGGGGCTCGCCCGGCTGTTGCGGCGAAACCCGACCGACGCCGAGCGCATCTTTTGGCAGGCACTCACGAAGGACCGCCGCTTCGCAGGCCAGTTCAAGCGGCAGACGCCGGTCGGCCGGCAAATCCCGGATTTCGTGTCCTTCGTTCATCGCTTGGCGATCGAACTGGTCAACCCGGATGAATCCGATGCCATCGTCGCCGACCGCGCGGCGCGAAAGGCCTGGCTGGAGCAGCGACAATACCGGGTCATTAGCGTGGCGACGGTGGATGTCGAGCGCGATCTCGCTGCCCAGCTTGACCGTTTGCAGCAAAGCCTGACCGGACGCTCTTAGCAGTTGCAACAGTGCGGCGGTTGCAATTCGGCCGTCGTAGGGAAGTTCAGACAGCAGCCAGTTCAGCCGCAGCGCCCGCGCGCTTCGGCCGTCTCGTCTTGGCGGGCTCGAACAGCGAGCCTGCGGCCAGCGCCGCGGTATCGGCCACGCGGGGGTCGCGCGACACCATGGCGGCGACGATCGCGCCGTCGATCAGCAGGGCGAGTTGATGCGCCAACAGCGCAGGGTCTGCCGCGCCCATTTCGCCCGCGAGCTTTTCGATGTGGGCGAGCACGACCTTCTTGTGACGCAGCGCGATGTTGCGGAACTGCTTCTGGTCCTTGTCGTGTTCGGCGACGGCGTTGATGAAGGGGCAGCCATAGAAGCGATCCTCGCCGAACCAGTCCTTCAAGGTGGGAAAGATCCGCGCGAGTCTTGTCTGCGCGTCGCCGCCGCCGGCTTCGATGGCGCCGATGAACCATTCGCGCCACTGCTTGCCTTCACTCTCCAGTACGGCGTGTACGAGATTGGTCTTGGAGCCGAACAGTTTGTAGAGCGTGGTTTTCGCCGTGCCGGCTTCGTCGATGATCGCATCGATGCCGGTGGCATTGATACCGTTCTTGCAGAACAGCCGCGTTGCTGCGTTCAGCAAGCGCCCGCGCGTGGATTCGTCATCGGCTGGAGCAAACGCCGCGGTGCGTTTCTTCTTCAAAGCTGATTTGCCCATGCGCGTCAGTAAATCGGAGCGCGGCGAAATCAGCAAGTGACATGTTCCTTCTGCTCAAAATAATCGCCGCCCCCGCAGCATCTGCATCGCGCGTGAGCAGCGCGGGGGATGATTAATCCGCAAGCAGGGCAGCCTAACGGCCTGCAACGTTTCGCCTTTTGGTTCGCAGGGCCTCTGGCACGGCTTATGCAGGAAACAGACCGTTCGGTATCCTAACTCCGGGAGAGAAACTGATGACCGCGGTCGCTCAAAAAACAGTGCTGACAGGCTGCCTCGCGCCGATCGACAAGGGCGGGCTGGAGCAGCTCATCGCCAACGGCAAGGCCAACCCCAAGGTGATCAAGACCTTGAAATGCAAGACCGTGGCCGAAGGCAAATTCCGGCACGCCAATTACATCCGCAACCTCGCGCCCTACATCGTCGACGAGCCGCCGGGCCTGCTCGGCGACGACACGGCGCCCAATCCGTCGGAGGCTTCGCTCGCCGCGCTCGGCTCCTGCCTTGCGGTCGGCCTGCACGCCAACGCCGTGCATCGCGGCTGGATCGTCAACAAGCTCGAGCTCGAGCTGGAGGGTGACCTCAACATCACCGCAGTGTGGGGCACGGGCGACACGAGCGAAAAGCCGGTCGGCTTCACCGACGTGCGCGTCAAGGTCGACATGGAATGCGAGGGCATCGCGCAGGAGGAAATCAGCGCGCTGGTGGCGCATGTGAAAAAGTGGTCGCCCGTCGCCAATACGTTCACGCGGCCGGTCAATCTCGAGGTCGGTGTGTAGGCAAACGCAAGCGAGAAGGTGCGGGGAGGCGATCATGGGTTCACTGGCTTTATCGCGGGTCGAAACTGTCGATCAGCCCGCACCTTCCATCTCCGACGAGGTGGCGCGGATCGCCCGCCGGGAGCTCGCGCCGCTGGCATCCGCCATCGATGACGGCTCGGTCTATCCAGCCGATGTGCTGCGCAGCCTCGGCGAGGTCGGCGCCTGGAGCAGCCATGTGCCGCAGGAGGGTTCGGCCGATCTGCGCTGCGCCATCCAGTCGATCGCGGCATTGGGGGAAATTTGCGGCGCCACTGCCTTCATGGCGTGGTGCCAGAACACGCTGGTCTGGTACGCCGCAAATTCCTGCAACCACAAGCTTGCCGCGCGCTTCGGGGATGGCTTTTCCTCAGGCCGCGTGCTTGGCGGCACCGGGCTGTCCAACCCGATGAAGACTTTCTTCGGCATCGAGAAGTTCAAGCTCAGGGGACGCAAGGTAGAGGGGGGCTACATCGTCAGGGGCGCGTTGCCCTGGGTGTCCAATCTCGGTCACGACCATTTCTTCGGCACCATCTTCGAGCGCGAGGACGAGCCGGGCGGAATCGTCATGTTCCTGGCCGATTGCACCGACCCAGCGATCACGCTGCAGCCGTGCAAGCCCTTCCTCGCCATGGATGGCACCGGCACCTTCGCCGTGCAGTTTCGCGATGTGTTTGTGCCGGATGAGCTGATACTCGCCGAACAGGCCGCACCCTTCGTCAAGAAGATCCGCGCCGGTTTCGTCCTCCTGCAGGCCGGCATGGCGCTCGGCCTGATCAGGGATTGCATCAACATCATGGACGAGGCCGGTCCGCAGCTCGGTCACGTCAATCGCTATCTGCCGCAGCAGCCGGCCCAATTCCGCGAGCTATACGCCGAGTTCGAGAAGGAAGGAATGGCGCTCGCCGCCGATCCCTACAACACCGATGACAGTTACTGGCGGCGCGTCGTCGCGCTGCGCCTGCGCATGGGAGACGCCGCCGTCGCAGCCGCGCATGCGGCGATGCTCCATTGCGGCGCGCGCGGCTACTTGAAGAGCCACCGCGCCCAGCGCCGGCTGCGCGAAGCCTATTTCGTCGCCATCGTCACGCCCGCCACAAAGCAGCTTCGCAAGATGCTGGCGGAGGTTTGAGGGCGCATCCGTTTCACCCGACTGCTGTCAACGACCTACAACAGGAGAGGCCTGCCATGACGGACGTTCTGATTACTGCCAGCGATCTCGCCGAACTGGTCAAGAAAGAGCCGTGCGTGATCATCGACACGCGCAATCCCGACGCCTACGCGGCCGGCCATCTGCCCGGAGCGGTGAACGTGCACGAGATATTCACGTATCTTGCGACCTCGACGCCGGAAGGCGTGCATGAGCTGAAGACGAAGTTCGCCGACGCTTTCGGCGCCGCCGGCCTTTCGGGCAAGGAAACCGCCGTCATCTACGAGCAGTCCATGAACTCCGGCTTCGGCCAGTCCTGCCGCGGTTACTACCTCTTGACCATGCTCGGCTATCCCAAGGTGAAGGTGCTTCATGGCGGCTACGATGCCTGGGCGATGGCGGGTTTCCCGACGACCAGGGAGGTGGCGAGCCCGGTGAAGGCTTCGTTCCCGATCGTGCCGGAGGCCGGCGACATCCTGATCGACGCCAAGACCATGCTCGCAGCCGTTGGCAAGCCCGGCATCGCCATCCTCGACGTGCGGGATGTCGATGAGTGGATCGGCGAAAGCTCTTCTCCTTACGGGAAAGATTTCTGCCCGCGCAAAGGCCGGATCCCCGGCGCGGTCTGGCTCGAATGGTACCGGATGATGAAACCGACCGCTGAGGGGCCGCGCTTCAAGTCCAAAGAAGAGATTCTGGCGGAATGCGCCACCGTCGGCATTTCCCAGAGCACGCCGGTCTATCTCTACTGCTTCAAGGGCGCGCGGGCCTCGAACACGTTCCTCGCCCTCAAGAACGCCGGCGTGAAGGACGTCCGGATGTATTTCGGCTCCTGGAACGAGTGGTCGCGTGATCCCTCGCTGCCGATCGACGAGGGGCTGCCGGCCTTTGCCCGTGTAACAGGCAAAGCGGCATAAAGCGGCACGGAACATGCATGCTTGTCACCGTCCGGCGGCGCAAAAATCAGCCGGGCGGTGAATAATTGTCCGGATCGGCGGGGCGCGGAGTTCTCGACGATCCGGTGTGACAATGAGGCGCAACATGTCCATCTTCGACGATCCCTTCGATTCCGAGCGCGAACTCGTCCGGTCCGGCTGTGTGTGCGGCCGGCACCGCTCTGCCTCCGAGCATGACCATGCGGAGCGCGCGCTACGCTGCGAGCCGATCGCCTCGCCACCCAGTGAAGAGAAGCGCTACGAGGGCGTTGTCGCCTCGGCCGTGATGCGGGCGGTGTTTCCGCAGGACGCCGCCCGCCGCGCCTTCCTGAAGTCGGTCGGCGCCGCTACCGCGCTCGCCGCGATCTCGCAGTTCTTCCCGATCAAGACCGTGACCGAGGCATTCGCGCAAGGCGGTCCGCCCGAGAAGAAAGATCTCAAGGTCGGCTTCATCCCGATCACCTGCGCTACCCCCATCATCATGGCGTCGCCGCTCGGCTTTTACGCCAAACAGGGGTTGAACGTTGAAGTCGTCAAGACCGCCGGCTGGGCGGTCATCCGCGACAAGACCATCAACAAGGAATACGACGCCTCCCACATGCTGGCGCCGATGCCGATCGCGATCTCGCTCGGTCTTGGCGCACAGCCGATTCCGTTCACGGTGCCGGCGATCGAAAACATCAACGGGCAGGGCATCACGCTCGCCATGAAGCACAAGGACCGCCGCGATCCCAAGGACTGGAAGGGGATGAAGTTCGCCATTCCCTTCGACTATTCCATGCACAACTATCTCTTGCGCTACTATCTCGCCGAGCACGGGCTCGATCCCGATACCGATGTGCAGCTGCGCTCGGTGCCGCCGCCGGAAATGGTGGCAAATTTGCGCGCCGACAACATCGACGGCTTCCTCGCGCCCGACAATATCTGCCAGCGTGCGATCTATGACGGCGTCGGGTTCCTGCACATCCTCTCCAAGGAAATCTGGGACGGTCATCCCTGCTGCAGCTTTGCAGCCAGCAAGGAGTTTATTACGACAGCACCGAACAGCTTTGCGGCGCTCACCCGCGCCATCGTCGACGCCACCGGCTATGCGGCCAAGGCCGAGAACCGCAAGCAGATCGCCGAAGCCATCGCACCGGCGAACTACATCAACGCGCCCGTTACCGTGCTGGAGCAGGTCTTGACCGGTACCTATGCCGATGGGCTCGGCGGGGTGAAGACCGATCCCAAGCGCGTCGATTTCGATCCGTTCCCCTGGCAGTCCTTTGCGGTATGGATGCTGACGCAGATGAAGCGCTGGGGCCAGATCAAGGGCGATGTCGACTACAAGACCGTGGCCGAGCAGGTGTACCTGGCGACAGACACCAGGAAGGTGATGGCCGAGATGGGCCTGACGCCGCCGGCGGCTGCCTACAAGTCGTTCTCGGTGATGGGCAAGACCTTCGACCCCGCCAAACCCGATGATTACCTCGCGAGCTTCAAGATCAGGAAGTCATCGTGATCGCTCAGGCGCGCCTGACTTCTTGGCTGTCCCTCGGGCGAAGGCTGGCACCCATGCGGCGGAATCTGTCAGTGGAGGGCGGTAGAAATGCCGTACAACCAGCCTTCGCCAAACTCCTACTTGGGATCATGGGTCCCGGCTTTCGACGGAACGTCAAGCTGAGGGAGCTTGCCCAATGACTTCCTCCCTCCGCTTCCGCGCTGCGATTGTGTCGGTCGTGCTGTTTGCCGCCTTCATCGGCATCTGGCATCTGGCGACGCGTTCGACGGCGCCGGTTTCCAACATGACCCCGGAATACGCCAGGCTGATGGGCGTCAGCGCCACGCAGGGCAAGTCGGCGATGCCGGGGCCGCTCGATGTCGGCGCTAAGCTATGGGAGCATCTGAAGCGGCCATTCTACGACAACGGGCCGAACGACAAGGGCCTCGGCATCCAGCTTGCCTATTCCATCGGGCGCGTCGGGCTCGGCTACCTCATCGCGGTGGTCGTCGCCATTCCGCTCGGTTTCATGATTGGCATGTCCCCCTTGATCAGCAAGGCACTCGATCCCTTCATCCAGGTGCTGAAGCCGATCTCGCCGCTCGCCTGGATGCCCCTGGCGCTCTACACCATCAAGGACTCCTCGATCTCGGCGATCTTCGTCATCTTCATCTGCTCGGTGTGGCCGATGCTGCTCAACACCGCCTTCGGTGTCGCGAGCGTGCGCAAGGAATGGGTCAACGTCGCGCGCACGCTGGAGGTCGGCACGATCCGCCGCGCCTTTACCGTGATCCTGCCTGCCGCGGCGCCGACGATCCTCACGGGCATGCGCATCTCCATCGGGATCGCCTGGCTCGTGATCGTCGCGGCCGAGATGCTGGTCGGCGGTACCGGCATCGGCTACTTCGTCTGGAACGAGTGGAACAACCTTTCGATCACGAACGTGATCAACGCAATCCTGGTCATCGGGATCGTCGGCATGGTCCTCGACCAGTTGCTCGCTCGCGCCGCGAAACTCGTGACCTATCCGGAATAAGCAATGACCGAGAAACTGATCTCCATCGAAGCAATCGCCAAGCGCTATCCCGCGCCGGGTGGTGGTGAGACGACCGTGTTCGAGAATCTCTGGCTCGGCATCGAGCGGGGCGAATTCGTCTGCATGATCGGCCACTCCGGCTGCGGCAAGACCACGGTGCTGAACATCCTCGCCGGCCTCGATGCGCCGTCGGAAGGCGTCGTGATCGTGGACAATGTGGCGATCGACGGGCCTGCACTCGAGCGCGCCGTGATCTTCCAGAGTCACGCGCTGCTGCCGTGGCGCACCGTGCTCGGCAATGTCTCCTATGCGGTGGGCGCCAAGCACAAGGATTGGAGCAAAGCCCGGATCAAGGAGCATGCCGAGAAATTCATCGATCTCGTCGGCCTGAAGGGCGCCGAATACAAGAAGCCCTCCGAGCTTTCCGGTGGCATGAAACAGCGCGTCGGCATCGCGCGTGCGCTGTCGCTCGAGCCGAAAATGCTCCTGATGGACGAGCCGTTCTCCGCACTCGACGCGCTGACGCGCGGCACCTTGCAGGACGAAGTGCGCCGCATCTGTCTTTCTACCGGCCAGACCGTGTTCATGATCACGCATGACGTCGATGAGGCGATCTATCTCGCCGACAAGATCGTGCTGATGACCAACGGTCCGCACGCGCAGATCGCGGAGATCGTCGAGAACCCGCTGCCCAAGGAGCGCGACCGCAATCAGATTCACAAGCACACGGACTATTACGCAATCCGCAATCACCTGATCGATTTTCTGGTGAGCCGCTCCCGCACCTTCAAGGACGAGATCGCAGGCAAGCCCTGGGACCCGAAGAAGGTTCCGCTGGTGCGGCCCATGGCGGAGCCGCCGTCCGCGCCCGAGCCCCTGCGCAAGCGCGCCTGAGATTAATCCATTTCTTAGCAAGGAAGACGACCATGAAACGCGAAGACCTCACCGAGAAGCTGCTCGACATCAAGCGCGAGAAGGGCTGGAAGTGGAGTTATATCTGCGAGCAGATCGGCGGCTTTTCGCCGACGCTGATCGTAGGCGCCCTGATGGGTCAGATGAAGCTCACCAAGCCGCAGGCGCAGGCCGCGGCCGAACTGTTCGGGCTTTCCAAGACCGAGCAGGCCATGTTGAACGAAGTGCCGATGCGCGGCACCGGCACGCCGATGCCGCCAACCGATCCCCTGATCTATCGCTTCTACGAAATGGTGATGGTAAACGGTCCGGCCTGGAAAGCGCTGATCGAGGAGGAATTCGGCGACGGCATCATGTCGGCGATCGACTTCGACTTCCTGATGGAGCGGCAAGCCAATCCCAAGGGCGACCGCGTCAAGATCACCATGACCGGAAAATTCCTGCCCTATCGCTATTACGGTGCGACCGGCAACATTCCTGAATACGGCTTCAAGGAAGACTGATCGTCATGCGTCCGCCGCTGCCGCCATTCGACGCCGTGACTGCCGCGAAGAAGGCGAGGCTTGCGGAGGACGCATGGAATACGCGTGACCCGGAACGTGTTTCGCTTGCCTATACCGAAGAGAGTACGTGGCGAAACCGCTCCGAGTTTTTCTCGGGTCGCGCGGCCATTGTCGAATTCCTCACCCGCAAATGGGCGAAAGAACTCGACTACCGCTTGATCAAGGAAGTCTGGGCCTTTCACGAAAACCGCATTGCCGCGCGCTTTGCCTATGAATATCGCGACGAAGCGGGCGCCTGGTTTCGCGCCCACGGCAACGAGCAGTGGGAGTTCGACGAGGCCGGGTTGATGCGCCGCCGCGAGGCGAGCATCAACGACGTGCCGATCAGGGAAAGCGAGCGGAAGTTTTTCTGGCCCTCAGGCCCGCGTCCTGCGGACCATCCCGGACTGAGCGAGCTTGGATTGTAGCGGAAAAGCAGTTCTTAATCGTCATGGCCGGGCTTGTCCCGG
>JAEZEU010000522.1 GCA_023432885.1 Pseudomonadota bacterium
AGTCGAATGAGCGCGGCAGCACCGAACGCGGAAACTTGTCGCGGCTTGCGGTGTTCATGCCCGAGCCCGCATTGATGACGTCGATCATCACGGCCGGATCGAGCCCCGATTTGACGCCCATCACCACGGCTTCAGACGTCGCCACCATCGCGGTCGCCGACAGGAAATTGTTGGCAAGCTTCATGGTCTGGCCGGAGCCGGGTTTCTCGCCGATGTAGAACACCTTCCCAATCACGCCGAGCGCCGCCTTGACCGCTTCGAATTCGGCGCGCGGCCCCGACACCATCACCGCCAGCGTGCCTTTTTCGGCGCCGCCGACGCCGCCGCTCACGGGGCTGTCGATCTGCACGATGTTCTTCTTCGCGAGCAGGCCGTGAATCCTCACCGCCATCTGCGAGCCGACGGTGGACAGATCGATGAAGCGCCTGACGCGCTTGCCCTCGATCACGCCGCCCTTGCCGGTCGCCACGTCAAGCGAGGCCTGCAGCGAGGGCAGGCTCGCCATCACGGTCTCGACCTCGTCGGCAATGTCTTTTGGCGAAGCGCCCGCTTTCGCACCGAGCGCGACGAGCCTGTCCATCGCCGGGTTCAGGGTGTCGAATACGGTGAGCCTGTGTCCGGCCTCGATCAGGCGGCGCGCCATCGGAAAGCCCATCTTTCCGAGGCCGATGAATCCGATATCCATGAGGTTTCCTCTTCTTCGTTATTCTCGGCGAAGTGCGTACCGCACACTCAATGTCGTCCCGGCGAAAGCCGGGACCCATAACCACAAAGGCATGTTGTTGAAACGCGCTGCGGCTGCAGCTTCGCGCACCAGCTTGATCCTGTGGTCATGGGTCCCGGGTCGCGCTTCGCTTGCCCGGGACGACAGACGATTACCCCTTGTCGATCTCCGCGAACACCTCGCGGGCAATCCGAAAACTGTCGACCGCCGCGGGCATGCCGGCATAGATCGCGACCTGCATCAGGATTTCCCGGATTTCCTCGCGCGACACGCCGTTGGTGAGCGCGCCCTTCAGATGCGCGCGCAGCTCGTGCGGGCGGTTGAGGATCGAGATCATGGCGATGTTGAGCATGCTGCGGGTCTTGCGCGGCAGTTCCTCGCGGCCCCACACCGAGCCCCAGCAATATTCGTTGAGCAGGTCCTGGAACGGCGCGTTGAAACTGTCGACGTTCTTCATCGCGTTGGCGACATAGGCCTCGCCCAGCACGGCCTTGCGAATGCCCAGGCCCTTGTCCCACATCTTCTGGTCCATGACGTTTCCTCTTTTGCACTGGTTCTCACGGGGAAATTACGGGGTCCGTCCGCGCCAGTCACGCCTTCGTGTTATGCGACATTAGGGGTGGGATAGGGCTTGGAACGCGTGCCTCAGGGCTGCCGTTATGCTAGTGTTTCCTTCGGTCAAATCCGGAGATGTTGTTGAACGGCGCCAATCCCGATCCCGCAAAGCCCGCGCGCGAGCCCGACGATGTGGCGCGGCTCAAATTGTCGCAGGCCCTGCAGCGGGCCACGTACGCTATCGCGTGGGAGCGCGCCTGGCCGCATCTGGCGCGGATCCTGACTCTCGCCGGACTGTTCCTGACCGTTTCCTGGGCCGGCCTGTGGCTGGTGCTGCCGTTCCCCGCGCGCGCGGCGGGACTCGTCCTGTTCGCCCTCGCCGGCCTCGCCGCGCTGTGGCCCCTGACTCGTTTCCGCTGGCCCACACGTGCCGATGCGCTCGGCCGGCTCGACCGCGGCACCGGCATCCGCCATCGGCCTGCGACCGCGCTGAGCGACACCGTCACGACCAAAGACCCCGTCGCGCTGGCGCTGTGGCAGGAGAGCCGCGCCCGCACGCTGGCTTCGCTGACGCGCATCCGTGCCGGCCTGCCGTCGCCGCGCCTTGCCATCCACGACCCCTGGGCGGTGCGCGCCCTCGTCATCGTCATGATGGTGGCGGCCTATGTGGCTGCCGGGGACGAGCGCAATCTGCGCGTCGCCTCGGCCTTCGACTGGAACGGCGTGCTGGCGCCGACCAACATCCGCGTTGATGCCTGGGTGACGCCGCCGGTTTATACCGGCAAGCCGCCGATCATCCTGTCTTCGGCGAACAAGGAAAGCGGAGTTCCCGCCAGCGGTCCGCTGGCGGTGCCGGCCGGCAGCACGGTCATCGTGCGTTCGAGCGGCGGCAAGCTCGACGTCGTGACCGGCGGCGGCGTGACCGAGGCCGCCATGGCCGAGCAGGCACCCAAGGGCACCAACGAGCGTCATTTCACGGTCGGCGGCGACGGCACCGTGCACGTCCGTGCCCCATCGGGGCAGCCGCAGTGGAAATTCGCGGCCATGCCCGATCGCCCGCCGACCATTGCGCTCGCAAAAGATCCCGAGCGCCAGCCGCGCGGCTCCCTGCAGATGTCCTACAAGATCGAGGACGATTACGGCGTCACCGAAGCCCGCGCCCAATTTGCCCCGCGCAACGCCGACGGAGCCAACGAAAGCGGCAAGGAAAACGGCAAGGAAAACGGCAAGGACAGCGCGGCGCCACGCCCGCTGTTCGAGCCGCCGCAATTCGCCCTGGTGCTGCCGAACGCGCGCACCCGCAACGGCGTCGGCCAGACGCTGAAGGATCTCAGCGAGGACCCCTATGCCGGGGCCGACGTCACGCTGACGCTGACGGCGAAGGATGAGGCCGGCAACAGCGGCACGAGCGATCCGTTCAACATGCGCCTGCCGGAGCGGCTGTTCTCAAAGCCGCTGGCGCGCGCGCTGATCGAGCAGCGCCGGAACCTGGCGCTGGACGCCAATCAGAACGAGAAGGTCTATGCCGCGCTCGATGCCCTGATGATCGCCCCGGAGCTGTTCACGCCGCAGGCGGGTCACTATCTCGGCCTCTACAGCGTGGCGCGTGAGCTCCAGGGCGCCCGCACCGACGATGCTTTGCGCGGCGTTGTCGCAAGCCTGTGGGCGCTCGCCGTCAGCATCGAGGACGGTGACATCTCCGACGTGGAGAAGGCGCTGCGCGCGGCGGAGGATGCGCTCAAGCAGGCGCTGGAGCGCGGGGCCAGCGACGAGGAAATCAAGAAGCTCACGGAAAACCTGCGCGCGGCGCTCGACAAGTATCTGCGCCAACTCGCCGAGCAGCTCAAGAGCAATCCGCAGCAGCTTTCGCGGCCGCTCGATCCCAACACCAAGATGCTGACCCAGCGCGATCTCGACAACCTGCTGCAGCAGATCGAGCGCGAGGCGCGCCGCGGCAATCGCGAGGCCGCCATGGACGCGCTCAAGCGCCTCGGCGACATCATGCGCGAACTGCAAATGGCGCAGCCCGGCCAGGGCGACGACGAGATGCAGCAGTCGCTCAACGAACTCGGCGACATGATCCGCAAGCAGCAGCAACTGCGCGACAAGACCTTCAAGCAGGGCCAGGACTCCCGGCGCGATCGCATGCGGGGCAAGCAGGGCGACCAGAGCATGGGCGACCTGCAGCAGGACCAGCAGGCGCTGCGTGACCGTCTCAAGCAGTTGCAGGACGAACTGGCCAAGCGGGGCATGAGCCCGAAGCAGCGCGGCGACAAGGGCCAGCGCGGCGAGCAGGGCCAGCAAGGCCAACAGGGCCAGCAAGGCGGCGAGCAGGGCGACGGCGAGGACGGTCTTGATCAGGCCGATTCCGCCATGGGCGACGCCACCGGCCGGCTGGGTGAGGGCAATGCGGATGGTGCGGTCGACTCGCAAGGCCGGGCGCTGGAAGCGCTGCGCAAGGGTGCGCAGAGCCTCGCAGAGGCGATGCAGCCCGGCGACGGCGATGGTCAGCAGGATGGTCCCGGCAACCGCGCCGGCCGTCAGCAGAGCGGCGGCAACCAGACCGATCCGCTCGGCCGTCCGCTGCACGGCCGCGAATACGGCGACGACTACACCGTCAAGATCCCCGGCGAGATCGACGTGGAGCGCGTCCGCCGTATCCTCGACGAACTGCGCCGCCGCCTCGCCGATCCGAACCGCCCGCAGATCGAGCTCGACTACATCGAGCGGCTGCTGAAGGACTATTGAGCCGTCGCAGTTGCGTAAGGTGGGTTAGCGAAGCGTAACCCACCTTTCCGCCGATAGATCGGCGGATGCGCTGCATTAACTCGCCCACAATATTCGACGATCACGCACTCCGCCCTCATTCTGAGGAGCGGATCTGCACGCGTCTGGGAAGCAGGAGCGGGCGAAATCGGCGTCTCACCATTCGAGACGCCTGCGGGATCCGGTGCGGGCGAGAGTCCGGCACGACGGGTAGGGAGATTCGGTTTTACGGAATCGAGCCGGGTCCTTTGCGAGGAACGTATTCTGTTTTAAAGAAGTATCAAAATCGGCGTCGTGACCGGAATTGTCCCGCCGATAAGCGTTCGCACGGTTATCATGACTTACCTCGATACTCGGGCAAAATCATGCCGCGGCGACGCAATGACGCGCCTCGTTTGCTAAGCGCGACAAATTGCTCCAAGGCGACGACACTCACATTGATGTCGTATTTGCACGCTTAGACGCACTCGTCCGCTGCTGCTGAAAGCCAGCGGCACTCCATGGTCGGTTCCGTCGCCGCAAGGGCACGGATTGGCAGCGAAACAGGGTGCGATTTCATCGCGCCTCCTTCGGCCCGACACGTGTCCCACAAGAAAATCCAGTCAAAATCAGTCAGGAGTTATGATGGCGTCTCGCTTGAGCGCCGCAATCTGCGGCGTCGCAATCGCGATTTCTTGTTCCACCGGCGCTGAAGCAAAAAAAATCAGTGCTGAACCAAAAAAGATCAGTGCAAGTCGTACCAAAACTGTCCCGCTCGTCGGTGCCGCATCAACGTACAATCCATTCAAGCCCGGATGGCGCGAGGGCGGCCCGAATACGGCTTCCGGCGAACGATATGATGCCTCTGCGTGGTCGGCTGCCATTCAGATCAAGCTGCGCAAATTGTTCGGCGGGGTAAAATATCGCAAGCGACCGAAATTGGCTCTCGTCGAAGCCAAAGGAAAGAAAGTAGTCGTAAAAATAAACGATGTCGGGCCGCTCACTCCCGGTCGCATCATCGACTTGAACGAGCGCACCATGCGCCATTTCGATCCGACTCTTAAAAAGGGAGTCATCCATGGCGTGAAGGTTACGCCACTGGCCGGCGACCATTGGACGCTGGGGCCCGTTGTCGAGGTCGCCGGTGACAGTGCCGGCTAAGCGCGCCCAACGGCGCGCACGCCGCACCTGAAAATCTTGCGCATTCCCGGCTCGATGCGGAGCCTGCGATCGGTCGCGCCTTCGCGCGATCCGGTGGCATCGGGCCGGGATGACGGCGTGGAGTCACCCGGCTTTGCGGGCCGCCAGCGCATCCGCCACTGCGGTGCGAATGTCGGCCACCGAGAACGGTTTCGTCACGACGTCATGCACGATGGCGTTCAGTCCCGAGGCGCGCTCGCGCTGGTCGGCGAAGCCCGTCATCAGCAGGATCTTCAGCTCGGGAAAATCGCGCGCGGCGGTGAGCGCGAGCGCGATGCCGTCCATCACCGGCATCTGGATGTCGGTGAGCAGCAGGTCGAACGCGCCGCGCTCGCGCGTCAGGATCTCCAGCGCCTCGGCGCCGTCCTCGGCGGTGATGGTGTCGTGGCCGTCCATCGCAATGGCGCGCGACACCAGCCCGCGCATGGAATCCTCGTCGTCGGCGATCAGCACGCGCGCCATCTGCACAAAATCCCTTGCGCGTATGTCGCGGCCGGCTCAGGCCCGGCCGGCAGCGAGATCGCGCTTGTTGAAGAAGCGGATGTCGATATCACGCCCTTCCGGCGGCGGCGAGGCAAGACGCGTCTTGAACCAGGCGCGCTCGCCGGGCTTGAGCACGCTCTGCTCCAGCACCGCGTTCCAGGCATAGACCTCGGCTCCCTGCGCGTCGCGTACGGAGAAGCGCAGCCGCGGGATGCCGACCGGCTCCCTGGTCTCACCGACGATCATGCCCTCTATGACCAGCACGGGCTTGGCGTCCACGGTCTCGTAGGTGATCTTGATGTCCTTGAAGGCGAGCCCCCGCAGGTTTACTTCGAGCCCCACCAGTCTGTAGAAGGCCGCTGTCTGCGGCATCAGCCGCACCACATCGTTGCGCCAGACGATGATGGCCAGCACCAGAGCGGCCATGGCGGCGCAGGTGGCGGTGAGACCCGCGCCCCGCAGCATCGGGATCGGCGGAAAGGGCGGCAGTGTGAAGAGTTCGCGCAGGCGCGATCGCTTCGGCTGGTCAGCCTCCTCGTCGGCGACGTCCTGGCGGGCGGCCGTAGTCCAGTCGGCTTCCGCTTCGTGCTGTGTGGCCTGGGAGGGCCAATCGGGGGCAACGGAGGGGCTTTCGACCACCGGCGTCCGGCTGTCCTCCTGCGTCACGGCGTCCCACTCGGCCGCAAAGTCGCGCCGGGCAGCCGCGGGCGCCCCCGCCACGGTTTCCAGCGCGTCGTCCGGCCGCGCCAGCCATGTCAGCTTGCAGCGGGAACAGCGCACGGTTCGTCCGGCTGTTCCCAGGGCAGCGGGATTGATGGCAAAAGACGTTGTACAGTTGGGACAAACGATATGCATGGAGCCCACCTCCCATGGTAGCCGCAGGATGCTACAAGCCGACCGTTAACGAATCGGAAACCATAAAAGCCGCACAACGCTTGTGGGCGGTTCGTGGCCGGGGCGAGGGCAAAACGCGGGGCTTGGTGCCCGTCGAACGGAGCTAGAGGTGGTCCGGTTCGAAAATGTCGGATTGCGCTACGGACTGGGGCCGGAGATTTTGCGGGATCTGTCGTTCCGGATCCCGGCGCATTCCTTCCAGTTCCTGACCGGCCCCTCCGGCGCCGGCAAGACGTCGCTGCTGCGCCTGTTGTTTCTGTCGCTGCGGCCGACGCGCGGGCTGGTCAATCTGTTCGGCCAGGACGTCTCGCTATTGGGCAAGGAGCAGATTGCCGACTTGCGCAAGCGCATCGGCATCGTGCTCCAGGATTTTCGCCTGCTCGACCACATGACGACCTACGAGAACGTGGCGCTGCCGTTCCGCGTCATGGGCCGCGAGGAATCGAGCTATCGGCGCGAGGTGATCGATCTGCTGAAATGGGTCGGCCTCGGCGAGCGCATGGACGCGCTGCCGCCGATCCTGTCGGGCGGTGAAAAGCAGCGCGCGGCGATCGCGCGCGCCGTGATCTCGCGGCCGCAATTGCTGCTCGCGGACGAGCCGACGGGCAGCGTCGATCCGACGCTCGGGCGGCGCCTGCTGCGGCTGTTCATCGAGCTCAACAAGTCCGGCACCGCCGTCATCATCGCCACCCACGACATCACCCTGATGGAGCAATACGACGCGCGTCGTCTGGTGCTGCATCAGGGACGGCTGCACATCTATGAGTAGGGTCAGCGAGCAAAGGCCGCTGGTCGACCTCGGCAACGAGCGGCCGCAGGTGCCGGTGAAGGCGCGCATCATGTCGCCGATCGTGCCGCGCGCCTCGATCTCGGGACGCGCGCTGGTCGCGGTCGTGGCGATCATGACCTTCCTTGCCTCGATCACCACCGGCGCGGTGCTGCTGATCAGCGCCTCCGCCGCCGAATGGCAATCCGATGTCGCCAGCGAAATCACCATCCAGGTGCGGCCGCTGGCCGGGCGCGACATCGAGCGCGACACGACGGCTGTGGTTGAGGCGATGCGGACCGAGCCTGGCATCGTCGAGGTGCGTCCGTTCACCAAAGAGGAATCGGCCAGGCTTCTGGAGCCGTGGCTCGGCACCGGCCTGTCGCTCGACCAGTTGCCGGTGCCGCGCGTCATCATCGGGCGGGTGCAGCCGGGCACGGCTCTGGATCTCGTCGGCCTGCGCGCGCGCGTGACGAGGCTTGCGCCGTCCGCCAGCGTGGACGATCACCGCGCCTGGATCGAGCGCATGCGCTCGATGACGGGCGCCACGGTATTTGCCGGGATCGGCATCCTTGTTCTCGTCATCATCGCCACCATCATTTCGGTGTCGTTTGCCACCCGCGGCGCGATGGCGGCAAACCGGCCTATCGTGGAAGTGTTGCATTTCGTCGGCGCGGGAGACGCCTATATCGCCAACCGGTTTCTCCGGCATTTCCTGCGGCTTGGGCTGGAAGGCGGCCTGATCGGCGGAGGTGCGGCCATGCTCGCCTTTGGTCTTTCGGAATCGATTGCGGGCTGGTTCTCCGGCACGCCGGTCGGCGACCAGTTCGCAGCCCTGCTCGGCACTTTCTCGCTGCGTCCGTCCGGCTATCTCGTCCTGGCGGTACAGGCCGTCGTGATCGCCGCGATCACCGCCTGGGCCTCCCGGCGCACGCTTCTGGCCACGCTTGACGACATCGACTGATGGCCAAACCGGACTCCACTTCGCCCAAAAGGTTTCCTAAAATTGTGTCCGGGGGAGGACTCCTGAGTTCGTATGAGTGAGCCCGACGAGGATAAGCAGAATGCTGCGGCCCGCCGGCGGCCGCGCGGGTGGCTGCGCGCGACCGTCGTGGGCGCGCTGGCTCTCGCTTTCGTCGGCGCCGGTGGCGGCTTCATCGCCTTCCTGTCGCAGGTGCGCGGCGCCGAGGATAAGCCCTCCCGCAACGCCGAGGGCATCGTGGTGCTGACCGGCGGCTCGTCGCGGGTGTCGGATGCAATGGAATTGCTCGCGGCCGGCTACGGCAAGCGGCTGTTGATCTCGGGCGTGCACCCGACCAACGATGTCAACGACATTTCCCGCACGCTGCCGGACAATCACAAGCTCCTCAATTGCTGCGTCGATCTCGACCGCTCCGCGATCAACACCCGCAGCAATGCGGCCGAGACACGGCGCTGGGCGCGCGAGCGCGGCTTCAAGTCGCTGATCGTGGTGACATCGAATTATCACATGCCACGCGCGATCCTGGAGCTGTCGCATGCCATGCCCGACGTGACGCTTGTTCCGTTCGCGGTGGTCGGCGACAGATGGCGCGACGAGCCCTGGTGGACCAGTGGCGCGACGCTGCGGCTCTTGCTATCGGAATACGTCAAATACGTCGCCACCGAAGCGCGGGTGCGGTTGGCCACGGTCGGGCTGGCGCCGGAAACGGCCGAGCAGCCGATCGGGCCGCCGCGCCGGCCGGCCACGGCGCAAGCAAATTAGAGCATGATCCCGAAAGGCGGGAACCGCTTTTCGGAAAAGATCATGCTCAAAACAAAAGGGATAAGGCGTGACGGCGTTTCGAAGAGACGCGTTCGCGCTTTAGTTCGGATTGCCGATGTTTTCCATCTTCCTGCGCTCGCTCGTCTTCAACGTGCTGTTCTATTTCTTCCTGGTGATCTGGATTCTGTTCGCGCTGCCGACCTTC
This sequence comes from Pseudomonadota bacterium, assembly GCA_023432885.1. Taxonomy (GTDB): domain Bacteria; phylum Pseudomonadota; class Alphaproteobacteria; order Rhizobiales; family Xanthobacteraceae; genus Bradyrhizobium. The sequence continues at coordinate 9,317 of JAEZEU010000522.1, forward strand.
CTGATGCCGCGCGGGGCGATCCTGACCGTGGCCGGCTGGTGGGCGAAGAGCAACCTTTGGCTCATGCGCGTCATCTGCGGCACCAGGTTCGAGTTTCGCGGCGTCGAGAAAATTCCGCGCGGCCCGCTGATCGTCGCCTCCAAGCATCAGTCGATGTGGGAGACCTTCGGGCTGCTGCAGTTCTTCGACCAGCCGCTCTACATCCTCAAGCGCGAGCTGAAATGGATTCCGTTCTTCGGCTGGTACCTCATGAAGGCCGAGATGATCGATATCGAGCGGGAGGCCGGAGGGCGTGCGCTGAGGGACATGGTGCGGCGTGCCGGAAAGGCGGTCCGTGAAGGCCGCCAGCTGATCATTTTTCCGGAAGGCACGCGCCGTCCGGTCGAAGCGCCGCCGCGCTACAAGCCTGGCGTGGCGCAGATCTACAAGGATTCCGGCGTGGCCTGCATTCCGGTCGCGCTCAACTCCGGCCTGTTCTGGCCGCGCCGCACCTTCATGCGCTATCCCGGCACGCTGGTCGTGGAGTTCCTCGATCCTCTGCCGCCTGGGCTTTCCCGCGACGAATTCATCGACCGCATCCGCGACGCCATCGAAGGCGCCACCGATCGCATCGTGAAGGAGGCGCGCGAGGAGCAGACGAAATTGTTCGGCAGAGTGCCGGTCGCGCCGCCGCGCGGCGAATGAGCATGATCCGCATCCGAAGGGCGCCTAGGCGGAAGTGGATCCGGTCTTCCGATCAAGCTGATGCTTTGACCGGCCTCAAGCCTCCTGGGCTTCGCCGGCGACCGGAGGGGATGGCGTATGGGAATCGTGGAGCATCAACGCGAGGCGATGCAATTGCTCGTCACGGAATCCTTCGGCCTCGATCGCCTTGACGGTGGAGAGCACGTAGTCGCGGTTGTTGCCGGAGCGGCCGTGTCCCTGCCGGACGATCCGGAGCTGCTCGCTCAGCGGCAGCCGCCCGGCATATTGCACGTGGCCGCGGTCGGCCACATAAGTCAGCGCGCTGACGCGCTGCCGCGCCTCGTCGTTGAGCCAGACCGAGCGCATCACCTCGCGATAGACGTGAGTGGTCTGCTCGCGCGCGCGCAGATATTCGACGGTGGCCTGGCGCAGCTCCGGCGCGACGCGGAAGGCGATGCCGCGGCAGGCGCCGCCGCGATCGAGCCCGAGCACCAGGCCGGGCTTTTCCGGGGTGCCGCGATGGTCGAAGGAATACACGCAGAGCGCGCGGTGCTCGCCGATCAGCCGGGCCGGGACCTTCTCGACATACTCGAATCCCGGCCGCCACATCAGGGAGCCATAGCCGAACACCCAGAGGTCGGCCTTGCCGAATTCGTGATCCGATATATTGATTGCCGCCATCGCGGGCACGGCTAGCAGAACTGTAAGGTGAAAGCCACGCCTTTAAGCGCGCGAAAGCCCGCTTACATTTGCCAAAATCCTCCGTCAAAGGCCACCCATGCAACACATACCTTCCACGCCGCGACGGCGCCCGCTCTGGCGGTTGTTCGCTGTCCCCGTATTGCTCGTCATCGCTGCGGCGGCGTGGAGCGCGTTCTGGTTCTATGCCGCTTCGCAGGTCGGCGTGCAGGCCGATGCGTGGCGCGCCCAGGAAGCCAAGTCCGGCCGCAACTATGATTGCGCGAGGCGCACGGTGGCGGGCTTCCCGTTCCGTCTCGAAATCAGCTGCGAGGGTGCGAGCGTCGCGCTGGTCTCGCAGACCGCATCGAACATGCCGTTCACCGCGAAGCTGGGCGAGATCCTGGTGGTTGCGCAGGTCTACGATCCGAAGCTCGTGATCGCGGAGTTCAAGTCGCCCGCCAGCATCGCGATTCCGGAGCAGTCGCCGCTGCGGGTCGACTGGAGCAAGGGCCGCGCCAGCGTGGTGGGGCTGCCTGCGGTGCCGCAGCGCGGCTCGATCGTATTCGACGACCTCGTCATCGACCGCGTCAACAGCAATTCGATGCAGGTGCCGGTCGCCCGCGCCAGGCATGTGGAGCTGCACGGCCGCCCCGCCGAGGGCTCATCTGCCGATCATGCGGTGATTGAGACGATGTTCGAGATGAATGAGGGCAGCGTGCAGGGCGTGCATCCCGTGCTGGCCGAGCCCTTCAATGCCGACGTCCACGCCAAGCTGACGGGCCTGCAGGACTTTGCGCCAAAGCCCTGGCCGGAGCGCTTCCGCGAGATCGCAGCCGCCGGCGGCAAGGTCGAGATAGTGAACTCGCGTATCCAGCAGGGCGAGATGATCGCGGTTGCCGCCGGCACGCTCTCGCTCAACGCGAGCGGCAATCTCGACGGCGAATTGCAGATGACCGTCACGGGTCTGGAGCGTATCGTGCCCGCGCTCGGTATCGACAAAATTCTGGAAGAGGGCGTACCTCAGGCGACGCTCGACCGCGTCGCGCCCGGTGTGAAGACGCAGGACCTCAACAATCTTTTCGGCGCACTCGACAAGGCCATTCCGGGCCTCGGCAAGATCGTCAAGCAGAACGCCAATGTCGGCGTTGCCGCCACGCTCAATTCGATCGGCAGCGAGACCGTGCTCGAGGGCAAGAAGGCGCGTTCCTTCCCGCTGCGCTTTGCCAATGGCGCGGTGATGTTCGGGCCGGTGAAGGTGGGGCAGGTGCCGCCGCTGTTCTGATCGCCGAAGCGTGAAGCGCTGGCAGGAATTCGTGATCGGCGCCGCCAATCTGCTCCCTGACGGCCGCACTTTGCGGCCCGATCAAAGGGAGTACATTCATGGCCCGTTTCAAATTGCTCGGTACTGCCGTGATTCTGTCGCTGCTGTCGGCCTCGCCGGCGATGGCTCAGCACATGATCGATGAGCCCGGCATGTTCGCCTTTACCTATCCGATGGGCGATCTCGGCCTCGGCTCATCCCGTCCGCCCGCCGATGCGATGGCGATGATGCGCGCCGATCCCCGCATCAAATCGCACGTCATGATCACGCGGCACACCAGGCCCCGCAAATAGCCGGAAGCATGATGCCGTTTGGTTGAATCGGTCGTCCGGCAGACTCGGTCCACCTCTCCCTTGGGAGAGGTGGTCTCCCAACGCCGCTTCAGTTATCTCATCGTGCTGTAATGATTTGCGGTCAGGATTTATTCAGCGCCGCGTGCGGCCTGCCGAAATCGGGCGCCGCCGAGTCCTGGCCGATCTCGACGATGCCGCGGCGGATGGCGCGGGTGCGGGCGAAGTGCTCGAACAGCGCCTCGCCGTCGCCGCGGCGGATCGCGCGGGTGAGTTTTGAGAGATCCTCGTTGAAGGTGCCGAGCATTTCCAGCACGGCTTCCCGGTTGTTGAGGAACACGTCGCGCCACATCGTGGGATCGGAGGCTGCGATGCGCGTGAAGTCACGGAAGCCGCCGGCGGAGAACTTGATCACTTCGGATTCCGTCACCTGCGCCAGTTCGTCCGCGGTGCCGACGATGGTGTAGGCGATCAGATGCGGCAGGTGGCTGGTGATTGCGAGCACGAGATCATGATGGTCCGGCGTCATGGTTTCGACCCGGGCGCCGAGCCCGGCCCAGAACGCGCGCAGCTTTTCGGTTGCTTCGGCCGCCGTGCCTTCAGGCGGCGTCAGGATGCACCAGCGGTTGATGAACAGCTCGGCGAAACCGGAGTCCGGGCCGGAATGCTCGGTGCCGGCCACGGGATGTGCCGGTACGAAATGGACGCCGGCAGGAATATGCGGCGCCAT
>JAEZEU010000618.1 GCA_023432885.1 Pseudomonadota bacterium
CCGCGGCGCTGGCCGAGCACGCCACGCTGGAGAACTATTCCGGCTATGTCGAGGATTCCGGCGAGGGCCGCTGGACCGTCAATGCCGCCATCGATGAAGCGGTGCCGGCCGAAGTGCTGACCGCCGCGCTGTTCGCCCGCTTCCGCTCGCGCCAGCAACATACCTTCGCCGAGAAAATCCTCTCCGCCATGCGCGCAGGGTTCGGCGGCCACAAGGAACCAAAGAAGCGTTCGCGTGGATAGGCGACAGAGCATGCAGACATTGTCACCCCGCCAAACAATTCTGGTCAGGGACGCCGACGAGCTCGCCAGGACTGCGGCGGAGCGAGTCATGGCGTGCTTCGAAGCCAATTCTGATGATGTGGCGATTTGCCTGACTGGCGGATCGGGGCCAACGCGCCTCTTCACGCTGCTCGGTTCTCCGCCCTATTCCACCAAGATTCCATGGCATCGTGTGCATTGGTTCATGGGCGATGATCGTTTCGTCCCGCCCGATGACCCCCTCAGCAATATGGGTGCCGCACGGCGTGCATTCCTCGACACGTATGCGCCGCAAGACCACGTTCACGCCATCCCCACCAATCTGCCGGATCCGCAGGTGGCCGCAAATGCGTATCAAGCGACACTGGCGGCGTTCTATGGCAGTTCCGTTCTTGAGGTTGCACGCCCTCTGTTTGATTTGGTCCTGATGGGCATAGGTCCGGACGGACACACGGCGTCCCTGTTTCCCGGATTTCCAGAGATCGAAATCAATGACCGTTGGACGGCAGGTGTGCCTCTAGCCAATGTTGCACCCTTCGTTCCGCGTGTGACGCTAACTCTTCCGGCGCTTAGCTCCTGTCATGAAATGCTGTTTCTGCTCGGCGGCGAAAGCAAACGCGACGTTGTGCGCCGCGCGCTTCGCGATCCTAACCTTCCGGCGGTACGCGCCCGGTCGCAGAACAGAACGGTTTGGCTGCTTGATGCGGCGGCAACCCCTGAGGAAATCATGAGTGATGCGCCGATCGCCGCCGAAGGGGGCTCGACGTGAACTCGCTCGCAATTGTCCTTCCCGTGAAAAGTCTCCGCCTTGGGAAATCCCGGCTGAAATCGATAATGACAGATGACGATCGCGAGGCGTTCAATCGCTGGCTATGTCATCGCACATTCGACCAGGTCGCGCCACTGCGCGATCAAGCGCAAGTCTACGTCGTCAGCAAATCACACGAGGTTCTCGTAGACGCGTCGCGCCGAGGATTTGTCGCCTGCAACGAGCCTGAACATTGCGAATTAAACGGCGCGATCGCCACTGCCGCGCGGCGAGCGGAAGCCGATGGCTTGACCGCGATCATGGTGCTGCCAATCGATCTGCCGCTCCTTACCACCGAGAATTTGAGGAAGATAACGGCCCGGTTGGATTCAAGTGTAGACCTGATCGTCGTTGAGGACCGCATCGGGAGCGGAACCAATCTGCTGCTATGGCGGCCTCTCGCCGACGCACGCTTTCTCTTCGGCCCTGACAGCGCCGCCGGCTATATCGAGCTTGCACGGCGAACGGGCCTTCGCGCCATCACGCTCCGGGACGCCAGCCTCTCGTTCGACCTCGACACGCCGGCCGACGTGAAGGAATGGATAGAGATGCCTGAAGCCGCTCCTCTCCCTCCACACATTGCGTTCCGTATTCGCTCGCCCCTGTCGCGCGACACCGACGGGGACGCGTGACATGCCGTGAAACAGGAAGCGACGTGTCGGCTTAAGTACGGGATTCAGATTGTGAGGCAGCCACCGGCTGCCTCACTTTCTTTAGAAACCTCACAAGCCAAACTCCGGTTTGTTTTTGCCTGCAAGTTACCACCCTTGCAAAACCTTGATCTTGCCATTGGTCCACTGCACGTAACCGAATGTGGTCGGCCCAGCATGGTTCTTCGGGCCCCAATTGAGCGATGGGGTCAAGCCTGGCTCCCATTTGCCGAGACCTTCGAGCGCGGCGACCAGCTTCGCCCGAGTTAGATCCTTGCCGGCGGCTTCAGCTGCCTTGTGGAAGGCAATCGCGCCGGCCATCCCCAGGTAGGGGTAATAGCCGGGCTGGGTCTTGGGCGCGTACTTCGCCAGAATCTCATTGGCCTGCTTGACCTTCGGATCGTCCATCGAATCGACCGCGGTCATCATGTTGACGATCAGCCTCGGCGGCGCTTCCCGCCAGTTCAGTGAGAATGGGATCGCCCATGGTGTTCATCGCCATGAGCATTCCGCAACCAGGTGGGGCCAAACCGAATCATCTCAGCCGGTTCCCACGTGTGCGCTCCGTCGATCGGAAGAAGCAAAGCGCCGGCGAAGGGGAAGCCAGCCGCGCCCCTGCGCGACTATTGCCTTTTGCCTCAGCTGAGCAGCTTCATGACCAGGGTGGCGGCGAGAATAACGATGACCTGCAGCAATCGTTGAGTAGAAAAGATTCTGTTGAAGGTGGCCATCTGAAAAATCCCGGTTGCACGCGCCGGTGTATAGAACTCGTCCGGCTCGAGCGGCAAGCAAGGAGAGCTCGTCACCGTGAAACTGCGGACGCCTTGCCAATTGACCGCAGAATGTTATCTACACTCGCAGTTTGAGGAGACTGATTTGGCTAAGAAAACCAAGAAACGCGTCCGCAAGCCATTTTCGACGCAGGACATCAAGCTGCTGAAGCAGCATTCGAAGGCTCGGACGCCAGTTGCTAAGATCGCCAAGCTGATGAAACGGACCGAAGGGTCCTTGAGGCAAAAGGCGCTGGCCCTCGGGATGGGCCTCGGCCATCAGCGCTGAAGCAGGAAGGCGCCATTCTCCAATGGCTTGGGCATGTCCGCGAGGACGCAAGCCGGAAGTATTGGTGAAAGTTCCTATTCCGCATGTTCGGAACCTGCGCAGCCCACCGGGCATGACCATTTATGGAGAAACTTCTGATAGCTCTCCTGCCCAAGGAGCAGCACTCAGTCCCGGTTAGATATTTGGGCACCCTCATCATCGTGGGTGTCGCCGCGCTGCTTCGCATATCCCTGTCTGAGCAGATGGAGCACGCGCGCTTCTTGTTCTTCTTTCCTGCAGTATTCTTGTCGGCTCTTCTCTTCGATCGAGGGGCCGGATTTTTTGCAACATTCGTCAGTGCAGTTATAGCCGCGTACTTATTCATCGAACCGGTCAGAAGCTATGCCATCGATCCAAAAGAATTTGTTCCGCTCGCCCTCTTTATCGCGACTGGCTGCATCATTGCCGGGGTCACGGAGACTCTGCAACAGACCATCAAGAAGCTGAGCCGCGCGGAAGAGCAGACGAGCTTGCTCCTGCAAGAACTCGGACACAGGACGAGGAACGATCTGTTTATGGTTTCTTCGATCCTTAACCTTCAGACGAAGGCGCACGACGATCCTAACGTGAAAGCAGCATTGCAGGCTGCCGTAGCCCGCGTTGGCGTCATCGCACGCGCGCAGGAGCGGCTGCGAAGCGACAGGAATGGAGGCACTGTCGAACTGGCGAGCTACCTCGACGACCTTTGCCGTACTCTCGGCGACCTCCTCCGGGACGTGCGCCCGATCGCCGTACTGCTCCACTCAGACCAGGTCGAGGTCAGCTCGTCTGATGCGGTTTCGATTGGCCTTATAGTGAATGAGCTCGTGACCAATGCATTCAAATACGCCTTTCCTCATGAGAAAGGCGGCACCGTAAAGGTTTCGCTTTCTCGTGCTGAGCAGGGCATGGAACTCGTAGTTGAGGACGACGGCATAGGTTGTCCTCCAGAGCCATCACAGGGAATGGGATCGCGACTGGTGCGACTGATAACGGCTCAGATGCAGGGCAGCTTGACGCGTGACCCGAAACATAAAGGCTGCAAGACAATCGTTAGTCTTCCGGCGATTGGTCTCAGCTCAGCCGGACGTTCCACTTTCGATAGCTAGGACAGTGCCGTCACGAGTTGTGCAGGCGAAGGCTTCTGGCGCTGCCGGCGCGGGAACCCGGTAAATAGGCCAGCTCCTGCCTTTGACCTCTGTCAACATGCACTTGCGGGATGAAGCCAGCCTTAGCAGTATCAAAATGGCCGGCCAGTTTTCATTTGGGAGGTCAATATGCGCCCAGAAACCCAATCAAGGCTGGACGAGATCTTTGAACAGAGGGAGCGGCAAGATACTGCTGCAGCGAAAAGGCACTCAGGCGAGGAACAACGGCAAGAGGCTGCGCTTGCAAAATTCAAGACGCTCCGCGAGAACCTCATCAAGCCAACGATGCAATCGTTTGCTCACTATCTAGCTTCGAAGGGCCACAACGCGAACATCATCGAGGGAGAGGAGCGTTATGAGGGAGGCCCCGACGCTACACACCTTGCGGAGGAGGCTTCAGTTGAGCTGCGAATTTCTCCCCATGGGGCAGATCAATATGCGCAGTACACGAAGGGACCTCATTTTCTTGTGCGCTTGGATAAGGCGGAATCCAAAGTTTGGTTTCTCGAAAGCACAGCGTGGGGACAGCACGACGGCTCATCCAGGCCATGCGGAGCGTTCAGCCTGGACGATTTGAACGCGCAGGTGCTCGAAGAAGCCATAACCAAAACTGTCGAAAACGTTTTTCGACTGGCGTCCTGAAACGCCCCTGTTTGACAAGCCACGCCACTTGATGATCGACGGCGTCCTGTGCGTGATATGCTATATTTATATAACCTCTCCGTCTTAAATAGCTGGGCGCAGCGAAGCCTGGAAGTCGTCGATGCCACACCAGCGCGCGGGCATGTGGATCAATAGCCGATCGCCCTGTCGAAGGATTCGAGGCTCTCTCACACAGAGCGACCGAAATGCTACGAGTCGCGCGCCGAACATCGTGGTCCGGCGGGAGTGGCAAGCGACTGATTCAGTACCGTTTTCTGGTAGCGGGGGAGGGACTCGAACCCCCGACCCCAGGATTATGATTCCCGTGCTCTAACCAGCTGAGCTACCCCGCCACGGCGTTCGGCGGGCGACTTAGGCCGCATGGCGCGCGAACGCGGGGCATATAAGGAGTGGGTAGCTGGCCTGTCAAGCAAACCCGACGCCTGCTCAACCACCTGCAGCTTCGGCTTATTTCGGACGGATCGACTGGTCGCCCCCGGGGCTGCCGGGCGGTGGGATCACGGGCGTATTGCCGGCATCGGGCGCCGGCGCGTGCATTTCGGGATCGACGTCAGCGGGCGGGCAGAGCACGCCGCCAGATTGCGAAAGCCTGTCTGCGAGCGGCTCGCGACTCTGTCCCGTAGTCTGCCCTTCCAGGGCAGTCCGCCCCTCCGGCGCGGGGGCGCCCTTCTCCATCGGCGCGCAATTTTGCGGCCCGGGCGACGCAGGCGGCGCGGTCTGCTGCGGCGGAGTCGCTGGTGTTGGCGGCGCCTGCGCCGGCGCGGAACCGGCCGAGGCCAGCAATATCGACGAGATGAGGAGCGTATGTTTCATCGGCATAGGAACAAAACGGCCCGAGAGCCCTGATGTTCCCGCGATGAAGGGTCACGACTTGCGATAGCGGATCAGGGAGAAATGCCCCATCGGCGGCATCGGGCGGCGCTCCGCGAGCGTGACACCGCCGTGTTTGGCGGCCCAGTTCGCGAGGCGCTCCCACGGGAATTCCGGACGCCAGCCGAGCCGGCGCGCCAGCGGCGCAAAGGCAAGCTCGAAGGCGCGGCGCGGCCCGCTCTCGGCGCCGATATGATTGACCAGGATCAGCTCGCCACCGGGTTTCAGGACGCGGATGAAATCGTCGAGCGTCGCTTCCGGATCCGGCACCGCGGTGATGACATATTGCGCGACCACCGCGTCGAACGAAGCGTCCTGGAAGGCGAGGTGTTTGGCGTCCATCACCGCCAGCGTTTCGACATTCGAAAGTCCGAGCGTACGAACGCGCTGCTGCGCCTTGCGAAGCATCGACTCGGAAATATCGACGCCGCAGAGCTTCGTGCTTCGCGAATAGTCCGACAACGACAGCCCGGTGCCGACGCCGACGTCCAGCACGCGGCCGCCGATGCGGTCAGCCTCCGCAATGGTTGAGCGCCGCCCCTCGTCGAACACTTTTCCGAACACGAGATCGTAGATCGGTGCCCAGCGGTCGTACGCCTTGGTGACGCCCGGAAGATTGATGTCCCCCATCCCCTGCCCTGAACTTTTCTATCCGCGCACAGCTTCAACGACCGGCGCGGCCACAATCTTCGCCGATGCGCTCTTGATGAATCCGCCGCCGAGCACGCGCGCCTGTCCGGAAGGCGCATCGTAGAACACGCAGGCCTGTCCGGGCGACACGCCCTCCTCGCCGGCGACGAGTTCGACCTCATAGCCGTCCTTGCCCGCGCGCAGCCATGCCGGCTGCGGCGGCCGCGTTGAACGCACGCGCACGAACATCTCGATGCCCTCGCCGATCGCGGAGCAAAGCGCGCCGTCGCCGATCCAGTTGACGTCGCGCAGCACGATGCGGTCCATCCGCAGCGCCTCGCGCGGGCCGACCACGACGCGCCGGCTATCCGCATCCAGCCGCACCACATAGAGCGGCGCGCCCGACGCGATGCCGAGACCCTTGCGCTGCCCGACGGTGAAATGCGCGATCCCCTGATGGCGGCCGAGCACGCGGCCGGCAAGATCGACGATGTCGCCCGGCTCCATCGCATTCGGCCGCAGCCGGCCGATGATGTCGGTGTAGCGGCCGGTCGGCACGAAGCAAATATCCTGGCTATCCTGCTTGTCGGCGACTTCCAGGCCAAAGCGGCGCGCCAGTTCGCGAACTTCGGGCTTGCTCATGTCGCCCAGCGGAAAGCGCAGGAAGCCGAGTTGCTCGCGCGTGGTCGCAAACAGGAAATAGCTCTGGTCGCGATCGCTATCCGCCGCGCAATGCAGCGCACGCGAGCCGTCGTGCAGGCGGCGCGAGGAGACGTAGTGGCCGGTGGCAAGTGCCGCGGCGCCAAGGTCGCGCGCCGTCGCAAGGAGATCGCGGAACTTGACGGTGCGATTGCACTCGATGCAGGGCACCGGCGTCTCGCCATGGGCGTAGCTGTCGGCGAAATTGTCGATCACTGACTCGCGGAAGCGGCTTTCGTAGTCGAGCACGTAATGCGGAATGCCGATCGAGGCTGCGACGTTGCGGGCGTCGTGAATATCGCGCCCGGCGCAGCAGGCCCCCTTGCGATGCATCGCCGCCCCATGATCGTAGAGCTGCAGCGTGATGCCGACGACATCGTAGCCCTGCGACTTCAACAGCGCAGCCGTCACCGACGAGTCGACCCCGCCGGACATGGCGACCACGACACGTGTATCTTCGGGACGGCCTTCAAGATCGAGACTGTTGCGCATGGCTCCGGCTGGTCGATACGATCGCGGACGCCCAGCGCCTCGCGACCGAAATTGGCGGCTCAAGCCCTCCAGCTGAAAGGACTTGGGGCACGCGGTTTTCTGTAGAACGAGGGCCTTGCCGGATGGTCCGGCGGGCGCACTCTTTAATATAGGCCGTGTTGGCGTGAAGCAATCACGCGAAGCCGCATTTGGGGAGCCTCCAAGGCCACGGCAAATCTTGCCGCCGGGCAGAAAAGGCGCGCATTCAAGGCTGTCATCATGACCGGATCGCCTCTCTAAATATATGAAAAACAAGACATTTCATGAATATGCCGGCATGGCCCGGTCCTTGCTGACTAGAAGGAGAGTTCCTTTCCGAGAGGCCGCCAGTGGTCAGCGTGACGCCCGATATCTCCGCCAGCACTTCCTTCCAGGCTCCTCCGCCGCGGGCCAAGGCCGACGCTTCGCCGGCCAACGACAGCTTCGCTTCGCTGGTCGACAGC
>JAEZEU010000050.1 GCA_023432885.1 Pseudomonadota bacterium
ACATCTGTTAATGGTTGCGAACGGCGCGGGAATCTCTTCCGCGCCGTTTTGCTTTGCGCGCAGCGCATGGACCGCGCGAAAGAGAGCGCCGCAAAGCGCGCGCACGAAACGATTGGTTAAGGTTAACGGGCGATGATTAGCGCATAAGTTGAAGCGTTTTCATGGAGCGTTGCGATGCGTAGGTTCGTGCTGGCGACGGCGATGATCATGATGGCATTCGGCGCCGAGGCGGCCGATCTCCCGGTACTTCGCGGAAGTTTCTCCGAGGCGCCAACCAGAGCAACCGTCAATTGGGCCGGCGTTTATTTCGGCGGACAGGTCACTCACGGCGCCGCGGACATGAACTTCACGAACTCCGGTCAGGATCTGCTCGCCAAGCTGCTGAACAATGTCGATCTTGAAGCGCAGTTCAACATCTCGAAGTGGCCGCTGCTCGGCACCGCTCACATGCAAAGCAGCGGCTATGGCGGATTCATAGGCTACAACTTCCAGTGGGCGGACGCGCTCATTGGCATCGAGTTGAATTACACCCATGGCAACTTCTTCGGGGCGTCAAGCGGCTCGCAGACCCGCTCATTCCAGTATCCGACGGATTATCTCTCGACGGCAACCGCATCCTCCAGTGCGTCGATGAAGATCACGGATTATGGGTCGTTGCGGGTTCGCGGCGGTTACGCATTCGACTGCTTCTTGCCCTACGGCTTTGTCGGCGTCGCACTGGGGCAGGCGAACATCAATCGCAGGGCAGATATCGACCTGTACTATCAGTATGTCGGCGACCCGCCGCCGAAGCCCAACTTGGCGGGAGCTGGCAGCCTCACCGACAACGCCAACTCTCATTTTATATCGGGCCTGGCGGGCGGCCTCGGCATCGACATGATGTTGTATGCGGGCCTCTTCCTCCGAGCTGAATGGGAGTATCTGCGGTTCAGTTCAAGCGACAACACCACGGTCAATACCACGGTCAACACCGTGCGCGCCGGTCTCGGCTACAAGTTCTGATCTCTGCTTGCGCTTGACATGAATTGATGCCGCTGTTCGGATGCGGCCTCCCATCCCGGAGACGCGCATCTTGATGAAGATTTTCGGCGATACCAATTCCGGCAACTGCCTGAAGGTGAAGTGGATCTGCGACTGCTTGCGGATTCCCTATCGCTGGATCGATATCGACACCATGAGGGGCGAGACCCGCACGGCGGAATTCCTGAAGCTCAACAGTGCCGGCCAGGTGCCCACCGTCGAACTCGACGACGGCCGCACGCTGGCGCAGTCCAACGCCATCATCCGCTATCTCGCGCGCGGCAGCGATTTCATTCCCTCGGATGCATATGCTGCCGCCAGGATGGATGAGTGGCTGTTCTGGGAGCAGTACAGCCACGAGCCCTATATCGCCGTGTGCCGTTTCCAGATGGTCTATCTCAAGAAGCAGGCCAGCGATCTCGATCCGGAAAAGGTCAAGCGCGGCTATGCCGCGCTGGCGCGAATGGAGCAGAGTCTTGCGGCATCGCGTTTCCTGGCTGGCGAAGCGGCCTCGCTCGCCGACGTGTCGCTGCTCGCCTACACGCGCGTTGCCCATGAAGGTGGGTTCGATCTTGCGGGCCATCCGTCCGTGCGGCGCTGGATCGGCGAAACCGAGAAGGTCCTTGGCCTGCCGGCGGCGATGTGAGCATCGCCATGGCCAATGCTCCTTCCGTCACCATTCGCCGTGCCCGCCGCGACGACGTCGAGACTATCGTGAAGATGCTCGCGGATGACGCGCTGGGCGGGGCGCGCGAGCGCCTGGACGATCCGCTGCCCGCCTCCTATTTCGCCGCCTTCGAACGGGTCGACCGCGATCCCAATCTCGCGCTCGTGGTGGCGGAAGGCGAGGGCGGGGCGGTCATCGGGTGCCTGCAGCTCTGCATTTTGCCCGGCCTGAGCTCGCAAGGCGCCTCGCGCGGCCTGATCGAAGACGTGCGCGTTGCCTCGCAGTGCCGCAGCCGGGGAATCGGCGAGCAATTGGTGCAGTGGGCGCTCGCAGAAGCCCGCAGACACGGCTGCAAGCTGGTCGAACTGTTGACCCATCACACCCGCGTCGACGCCCAGCGCTTCTACGAGCGGCTCGGCTTTGCGCGCAGCCATGTCGGCATGACAATCCGGTTCTGAGCCTTTCGCGATCTGAGAAGTTGTATCGCTTCCAGCGCGATGTCTCAGGTGGTTTCGGGTGCGCAATCGAGTTAACAACCGATAAACTAACGATGACATTGTCATCTGCAGTGCAGGAACGTCGCCGCATTTGCGGCTTATCCCGCGCGGCGTCGGCCGCAGGGGACATTCGCATGACGCACTATTCCATTCGCAAACAGGGCTGTGAGTACATCGTTCTTGCGGGCGATCAAAGCGTTCTCAGGTTCGCCAGCCGGCGCAAGGCGGCCAAATTCGTTGCGGACGCTGCAGAATTGCTCTCGGTGCAATCGGCTTTGCCGGTCGGGCGCGCGCTTGCTTCAGATCAATCGGCCGTGAAGCGCGCAAAGTTCCTTGACGCTGAGGATCGATTCCCTTAATGACCGCGGCGGGACACCTCCCCCCAACGGGAGGCTTACTATCTGGAAGGATAGAACATGACCGTGGCGAAGCCCGCTTCGCGGCCGACCGTGCCGCATTTTTCCTCTGGCCCCTGCGCCAAGCGCCCTGGCTGGAATCCGCAAAATCTCAAAGATGCTGCTCTCGGCCGCTCGCATCGTGCGAAGCTCGGCAAGGCCAAGCTCAAGCTTGCCATCGACCTGACGCGCGAAGTGCTGGAAGTGCCGGCCGATTATCGCATCGGCATCGTTCCGGCGTCCGACACCGGTGCGGTCGAAATGGCGCTGTGGTCGCTGCTCGGCGCGCGCCCCGTCACCACGCTGGCCTGGGAGTCGTTCGGCGAAGGTTGGGTCAGCGACATCGTCAAGGAATTGAAGCTGAAGGACGTCACCAAGCTGCATGCCGGCTACGGTGAAATCCCCGATCTCTCCAAGGTTGACCCGGCTAGCGACGTCGTCTTCACCTGGAACGGCACCACCTCGGGCGTGCGCGTGCCGAATGCCGACTGGATCAAGGCTGATCGGCAGGGCCTCACCATTTGCGACGCCACCTCGGCGGCGTTCGCGCAGCCGCTCGACTGGGCCAAGCTCGATGTCGTCACCTTCTCCTGGCAGAAGGCGCTCGGCGGCGAGGCTGCGCATGGCATGCTGGTGCTGAGCCCGCGCGCGGTGGAGCGGCTCGAGACCTACAAGCCGGCCTGGCCGCTGCCAAAAATTTTCCGCATGACCAAGGGCGGCAAGCTCAACGAAGGCATCTTCGTCGGCGAGACCATCAACACGCCGTCGATGCTTTGCGTCGAGGACTATCTCGACGCGCTGAACTGGGCGAAGTCGGTCGGCGGACTCAAGGCGCTGATCGCGCGCGCCGACGCCAACACCAAGGCGCTCGCCGACTGGAAGGCGAAGACGCCGTGGATCGACTTCCTGGCGAAGGACCCCGCGATCCGCTCCAACACCTCGGTGTGCATGAAGGTGATAGATCCTGCGATCACCTCGCTCCCGGCGGACGCGCAGGCCGACTTCTGCAAGAAGCTGGTGGCGCTGGTCGAGAAGGAGAACGCCGGCTTCGACTTCGCGCATTATCGCGACGCGCCGGCAGGCTTGCGCATCTGGTGCGGCGCCACTGTCGAAGCCGCGGATGTCAAGCTGCTGACGCAGTGGATCGACTGGGCCTTTGCCGAGACCAAGGCTTCGCTGCCGAAGGCGGCTTGATTCCTCGTCATCGCGATGGCCGGGCCAGATCCGGCCATCCATCGAAATGAACTCGCGGGTCTCTGGTGCGAAAGACGTGCTTGCGCTCTCGCCCGTGGTCCGATTCACCGAACACACTCCATCAGCGGATCACTCCAATGCCGAAACCCAAAGTTCTCATTTCCGACGCGCTGTCTCCCGCCGCAGTCCAGATCTTCAAGGATCGCGGCATCGAGGTCGACTTCCAGCCCACTCTCGGCAAGGACAAGGACAAGCTTGCCGAGATC
>JAEZEU010000070.1 GCA_023432885.1 Pseudomonadota bacterium
GTGTTCGACATCTCGGGCGGGCGAGCGACGTATTAATCGTCGCGCACATCTCTATCCCCTCACCCAGGGAGGCCGAGCAGCGGCCGTCTCGAGGCGTGAGGCCACTAGGGAGCCTGCATCCTCGAGACGCGCGTTCCGCGCTCCCCGATGAAGGTCCAACAGCGGAGTCTAATCATGATTCGCGAAGGCGGCTGCCTCTGCGGCGCGGTGCGGTTCAAGGCCGATGGCGAGCCGTTGAATGTGCGCATCTGCCATTGTCGCAATTGCCAGAAGGCAATGGGCTCGCCCTTCTACGCCCGTGCGCTGTTCCCGCAGCGCGCACTGACAGTCGATGGTGAGACGGCGCGCTTTGGAACGTCGGCACGGCTGGATCGGGTGTTTTGCCCGCGATGCGGCACAAGGATGTTTTCCTGGCGCACCGACGGCTCGGTGACCGGCGTAGCGCTGGCGGTCTTCGACGACCGCAACGCCTTTCAGCCGACCGAGCACATGTGGGTCTCCGAGAAGATGGACTGGGTTCGGATCGACGACGGCCTCAAGCAATATCAGCAGTCAGTTCCTCAGTAACGACGCGGGAACTGGTTTCGTGTTAAGCTGGTCGCTCAACACGTGAATCCGGGTACCCCGCTTGAACATCTCGCTCTATGACGTTTCGGTGTGGGTAATCCCGCTCCTGATCGCCATTACCTTTCATGAGGCGGCGCACGGGTTCGTCGCCTGGCGGCTCGGCGACAACACCGCCTGGCAGCTTGGCCGCGTCAGCTTCAATCCGCTAAGGCATATCGATCCCTTCGGTACCGTGATCCTGCCGGCGGTACTGTTGATGGCTCACTCGCCGTTCCTGTTCGGTTATGCCAAGCCGGTGCCGGTGAATTTTCGCAACCTCAATAACCCTCGCCTCGACATGGTCTGGGTCGCGTTGGCAGGCCCGGCCACCAACATCCTGCTCGCGCTGGCGGCTGCGGCCACGTTCCACGCGCTGCCCTTCGTGCCGGCGGACTACGCCAAATGGGTCGACGACAACTTGAAAAACTCGCTTATCATCAATGCTGTGCTGGCGGTCTTTAACATGATGCCGATACCGCCTCTGGACGGCGGACGGGTCGTGGTCGGATTATTGCCGCGGTTCCTCGCCGACCCGCTGGCCCGGCTTGAGCCCTATGGCATGCTGATTTTGATTGGCGCACTCATCTTTCTACCATTGCTCGGCGCCCAACTCGGTCTAAATCTTGATGTTATCTCGACGATACTGAGAACACTTACCGGCTACGTGCTGGGCGTCGTTCTATTCCTGACGGGCAACACGTAAGCCGCCAGGAACCGAGTTGAGGATAGCAGTGGTCAAAGCCGCAGACATGTTGATTGCAAGACGGGCCGATACCCGCGCGCGCGCCGATTTTGCGACCTGGAAAATGATGGCAAAGCTGAACGGAGCCTCGGCGCTTCCCCAGCAGGCGCAGGATTTCCTCGCCACCTATCAGAAGTTCCTCAAGCAGATGACGGATGCGGACGCGAGCGAGGCCACCATCGCGCTGGTCTACCGCAGCTATTATGCCGAGATGGGCGGCGGCGGCGCCCCACCGGACATTCCAGCGCGCCAGAAGGAGCCGGCTGCCGATAACGTCACCGCCTTCCGCCGCCCGGCGCCAAAGCCCGCGGCCAGGCCAGCTGCCGCCTTCCCGACGAGCCCGGGTACGAGGCCGAGACTGCCGGTCGCGCTGATCTTCATCTGCCTCCTCGTGGTTTACGTCTGCATCCGCTATTTCTTCTGGCGCTAGCTTTCCTTCCCCCGTCATGGCCGGACATCACGGAATGGCGAAATAATCCGCGCCGTGAAATTTGCGACTTTGGACGCACCATCGTGCCCGCTAGGCGGGCCCAGCGCCGCGGGCCATAATGCGCCGGGACAAATGCCCATAATCAAAAGCCATTTGGAGGAAAAATGAAACGATCCCTTGCCGCGCTCGCGATGACCACAAGCCTGGTCTTTGCCGGCGGCGCCTTTGCGCAAAGCATGGACAAGAACGTCAAGGTCGGCAGCCTTGGTGACCAATCGGGCCTCTACGCCGATATCGGCGGGCCGGGCTCCACCATTGCCGCCCAAATGGCAATCGAGGACTCCGGGCTGCTCCCCAAGGGCTGGAAGATCGGGCTGGTGTCCGCCGATCATCAGAACAAGCCCGACGTCGGCGTCAACATCGGCAAGCAGTGGATCGACGTCGACAAGGTCGACGTGTTCGTCGATCTCGCAAGTTCGGGCGTGGGACTGGCGATCGCCAACCTCGCCAAGGAGAAGAACGTCGTCAACCTGAACTCGGGCTCGGCGTCGTCGGACCTCACCGGATCGCAGTGCTCGCCCAACACCGTGCACTGGGTTTACGACACCTATATGCTCGCCAATGGCACCGGCAAAGCGCTGGTCAAATCAGGCGGCGACACCTGGTTTTTCCTCACCGCCGACTACGCGTTCGGTCATGCACTGGAGCGCGACACCGCCGCGGTGGTCACCGCCAACGGGGGCAAGGTGCTCGGAAGCGTCAAGCATCCGCTCAACAACGCCGACTTCTCCTCGTTTCTGCTGCAGGCGCAGTCCTCGAAGGCGAAGATCATCGGCCTTGCCAATGCCGGCGGCGACACCACCAACTCGATCAAGCAGGCGGCCGAGTTCGGCATTGTGGCCGGCGGACAGAAGCTCGCGGGCATGCTGATGTTCCTGACCGACGTTCACTCGCTTGGGCTCAAGGTCGCACAGGGTCTCAACTTCACGGAAACCTTCTACTGGGACATGAACGACCAGACCCGCGCGTTCTCGAAGCGCTTCATGGAGCGTTACAAGAAGAGCCCGCCAACCATGGTGCATGCCGGCGTCTATTCCTCGCTCATTCATTACTTCAAAGCGCTGGAGGCGCTCGGCGGCAATCCGCATGACGGCCGTGCCGTGGTGGCCAAGATGAAGGAAATGCCGACCGATGATCCCTTGTTCGGAAAGGGCTCGATCCGCGCCGACGGCCGCAAGATCCACCCGGCCTATCTCTTCGAGGTGAAGAAGCCGTCGGACTCCAAATACCCGTTCGACTATTACCGCATGGTGGCGACGATCCCGGCGGAGGACGCTTGGCTGCCGCTGGACAAGAGCGTCTGCTCCCTCGTGAAGAAGAGCTGAGACCTAGAGGGCGGATTTGGCACAGGCGTCGTCCGCCCTTCACTCGGCATCATTGCCTCGCTTGCACAGGTCATCCGCGTTTACTGAAACGCCACCTCGGCAAAGCTGCGGAGCTTGCGCGAATGCAGACGCTCCGATTCCTGGAGCTTGAGCCGCTCCAACGCCTTCAGCCCGATCTCGAGATGCTGGCCGACGCGCTGGCGGTAGAATTCGCTGGCCATGCCCGCGAGCTTGATTTCCCCGTGCAGCGGCTTGTCGGAGACGCACAGCAAGGTGCCATAGGGGACTCGAAACCGATAGCCGTTGGCGGCAATCGCCGCCGACTCCATGTCGAGCGCGATCGCCCGCGACTGCGACAGCCGCCGGATGATCGACGGACCGCTGATCTCCCAATTGCGATTGTCGACGCTCGCAACCGTCCCGGTGCGCATCAATCGCTTGAGCTCGAAGCTCGAAAGCCCGGTAACCTCGCCGACAGCCTGTTCGAGCGCGACCTGCATCTCCGCAAGCGCGGGTACCGGCACGAACAGCGGCAGTTCACGGTCGAGCACGTGATCATCGCGGAGATAACCATGGGCGAGGACGTAGTCGCCGAGCCGCTGCGTGTTCCGCAGGCCCGCGCAATGCCCGAGCATCAGCCAGGCATGCGGGCGCAGCACCGCGACGTGGTCGGTGATGTTGCGCGCGTTGGATGGACCGGTCCCGATGTTGATCAGGGTAATGCCTCGATCGCGCGGCGCGACGAGATGGAAGGCCGGCATCTGCGGCATGCGATCGGGCGCGGTCCCGTCGGTGCCGCCGCCAAGCCGCGCGCTGCGCGTCGTCACGTTGCCCGGGCCGACGAAAGCATCCACACCTCCCTCGCCCGACGCCAGCTGCTGCCGGCACGCCTGCGCGAAGGCATCGACGTAGAACTGATAGTTCGTGAAGATCACGAAATTCTGGAAGTGCTCGGGGTCGGTGCCGGTGTAGTGATAGAGCCTCCGCAGCGAGTAGTCGACGCGCGCCGCCCGGAACAGGGCGAGCGGCTCGGGAGCCCCGGGCGGCAGGTCGAAGGTGCCATCGGCGATGGCGTCGTCCATCGCCGCAAGGTCAGGCGTATCGAACACGTCGCGCAGCAGTCGCATCACGACCGAGTCGTCGTTGGTGCTGAGGGAGGCCTCAATGTTGATGTCCCTCCGGTAGGCGAAATGAATCGGGATCGGCTCGTTCGACTCCCCAATCTCGACCGGCACGCCGTGATTTTCGATGAGCAGCCGGATCTGTTCGGTGAGATAGTTGCGAAACAGGTCCGGGCGCGTCACGCTGGTCTCGTGCACACCGGGCCCCGCGACAAATCCGTAAGCGAGGCGCGAATCCAGCCGCGCGTAGGTCGAGGTCGTGACCCGCACGAAGGGATAGCAGGCGCGCACCCGCGCCGTCAGCGCCCCGCCGTGGGCGTAGGACTCGAAGCGGTCGCGCAAGAATTTCGTGTTGCGCTCGTAGATCTCTTCCAGTCGGGCGACGGCGGCGCCTGCATCGGTGAACGCTTCCGTGGCGACGGCAGGGGGAATTTCAAGCGGCATGACTGGATGTATCTTCAGCCGTAGGGCGGATCAACGCAAGCGCAATCCGCCATCCCTTCCGGGCGAGGCGGCGGATTACGCTACGCTGATCGGCTCTGCTCGAAGAGAACGCCCTTCACCTGCAGAGATGCTCTCACTTCTTCTCGTTGAAGTTCACGTTCAGCGTGTAGCTGAAGGTATCGTCGGTCAATTCGGCCGGCGGGCGCGGCACCGGGTCGGAGCGGCGGATCATCGCGATTGCCGCTTCGTCGAAGGCGGCATCGCCTGACGATTCGAGGACGCCGACCTGCACGACGTTGCCGAGCCGATTGAGCGTCAGGCTGACCTTGACGCTGGCGGTCTTGTTCTTCTTGACCTTGGGATAGCGCTTGTGAAGCTCGAAATAGGCGCTGATCTGCCTGCCCCAATCGGCGGTCAGCTTGCCCTTGTCCTTGCCGATGCCGAGGTTCGGCGCCTTCGCCTTCTCCGCCTCGGGCGCGTTCTCATCGAGCATTTGGCGCGAGGTGGCTTCCTGCGCCACCGACTCCGTCGAGGCTGCGGTGGCGACCGCGGCGACCTTGGGGTCGTCCTCCTTCTCCTTGTTGGACTCGTTCTGCGTCACGATCCGGTCGGGATCTTCCGATTCCTGGGGCTTCTCCTTCGGCAGGTCGGTTTGCTTCACCTCCGCCTTCTGCTCGTTGAGCTGCGGCGAGGCTGCGGACGGATCGGTGTCGGGCCCGGGCGGCAGATCATTCTGCTCGACATGGGGAGAAGAGAAGAGCCCGATCTCGAACGCGGTGGCGCCGAGCTCGCCCTCGTCCGGATCAGTGTGCAGATGCGCAACCGCCAGCGCCGCGCCGCCGAGATGCAGCGCCAGCGCTACCACCGCCGCGCACGCCCACAGGCGCTTGGACGGCATTGGCTCGGCTTCGAGGTCGGACATCGCAGCTCGCCCCTCAAGGCTCCGAAGGTTGAGATGGCGCCGGCGCGGCCCCGGCCGGAACTTCGAGCGCGACCAGCTTGATCTTGGTGTAGCCGCCGGCGCGCAAAAGCTCGAGCACGTCCATCAGGTCGCCATAGGGTACGGCCTTGTCGGCGCGCAGAAAGATGAAGCGGTCCTTGCTGTTGTCGGGCGCCCGGTCGAGTGCCGACACCAGCTCGGCGCGCTTGACCGGCGTCTCGCCGATCGCGATCGTGAGATCCGGCTTGATGCTAACGTAAGTCGGCTTGTCCGGCTTTTTCTGCGGCACGGCGGAAGACGTCGGCAGGTCGACCGGAAGGTCGACGGTCGCCAGCGGCGCCGCCACCATGAAGATGATCAGCAGCACAAGCATCACGTCGATGAACGGCGTGACGTTGATCTCGTGCGTCTCGGCAAAATCGCCCTCGTCGTCGAACTCGCTGCCTGCGACCGAGACTGCCATCGCCCTACTCCGCCGCTGCGCGCGGCATCGCGCCGCCGCTGACATGGGTGCGGTCGAGATCGCGCGACAGCAGCCGCGCGGCCGCGCCTGAGGCGCGGCTGACCAGTTCGAGATAGCCCTTCGTCACCCGCGCGAAGTGGTTGTAGATGATGACGGCCGGGATCGCGGCGACGAGGCCGATCGCGGTCGCAAGCAGCGCTTCGGCGATGCCGGGCGCCACGACGGCAAGGTTAGTGGTCTGCGCCTTCGAGATGCCGATGAAGGAGTTCATGATGCCCCAGACCGTGCCGAACAGGCCGACAAAGGGCGAGATCGCGCCGATGGTGGCGAGCAGGCCCATGCCGATGCGCACGCGGCGCGATTCAGCGCGAACGATCTCCGCACAGCTCGACGCCGCGCGTTCTTTGATGCCGGTATCGCTGGAGATGCCGGCGGACAATCGGGCCTCGCGCATGCAGGCCGCCAGCAGCGAGGGCAGCACGCCCTCCTTGGAGCCGAGCGCGAACTGCGCCTCGGCCAGCGATCGCGCCTCCGAAATCTTCTTCAGCGCGGAGCGGACCTTCCGCTGCACGACCGACAGCTCGATCATCTTCGCAATGAAGATCGTCCAGGTGATCAGCGAGGCGAAGGCGAGACCGATCATCACGCCCTTCACCACGACGTCGGCCGACATGAACATCGACCACGGCGATAATTCCTTGGGCACGCTGATGGTCAGTTTGCTCGATGCGCTCTCCGCAGGCGCAGCGGCCGCGCCTGTAGCCGGCGGCAACGGTATAGCCTGCTGCGCGGGCGCGCCTTGCGTCGGGGCGGGCTGCGCCGGGACCTGAGTCTGCTGAGCCACGGGGGTCTGCGGCGCCATCTGCTGCTGTGCGAATGCCAGCGGCGCCGACAGAACCAGCGCGGAAATCAGGACGGCCACACCAAACGAATAGCTTTTCATACTTCGGCCCAGTAGCGGATCAGGTTGTGATAAATGCCGGTCAATTTGACCGTTTCGGGATCGTCCCGTCCCAGTCGCTCTACCAGAGCCTGGATCGCTGTATCGAGATCGAAAATCAGGCTGCGGGCGTGGGCATCCCGTATCATGCTCTGCAACCAGAAGAAAGACGCCACGCGCACACCCCGCGTGACCGGCGTGACCATATGTAGGCTGGAGGCCGGGTAGAGCACTAGATGTCCCGCCGGCAGCTTGATTTCGTGGGAACCGTAGAAGTCTTCTATTATGAGATCGCCGCCGTCATACTCCTCGGGCTCGGACAGGAATAGCGTGACCGAGAGGTCGGTGCGGATGCGCAGGCCCGTGAGGCGATCTCCCCTCACCGCGTTGTCGACATGGATGCCGAAATGATGGCCGTTGGAGGCCGCATAGCGGTTGAACAGCGGCGGAAAGATCTGCTTCGGAATTGCAGCCGAAACGAAGCGCGGATTTGCCGTCAATGCGGAGATGACGCGGTTGCCGAGAGTCCGCGCCGCCTCGCTGTCGGGCGGCAACTGCTCGTTCTTCTTGACCATCGCCGATTGCGCCCCGGCGGTGGACCGGCCGTCCTCCCACGCGCAGCCGTCCATGATGCGGCGGAAATCCGCCACATCGGCCTTGCTCAGCACGTCAGGGACACAGATCAGCACGATCAGAACTTCGCTGAAGTGACGATGTAGAACGCCCGCCCCGGCGCTACCGCAACGAAGGGTGTCGCGTTGCGGTAGAGCGTGTCGTAGTACAGCTTGTTGGTCAGGTTCTGCGCGTAGAGCTTCACGCTCCAGTTCTTGTCGATCTTCTTCTCGACGAAAGCATCGAAGCGCCAGTAGCTGGGCAGCTGGGTGCCGGTATTGGCGCCGAAGGTGCCGCCATAGATTTTCGACCGGTACACCGCCTGCCCGCCAAGTTCCCAGCCGCCATCGAACTTGTACTTGCTCAGCATGCTGAATGACTCATGGGCGATGTTGGCCAGCTGAAGCCCGATGTTGGACGCCAGCGCACTCTGCGTTACCCTCGACTTCATGAGCACCAGACCACCGAAAACGCTCCAGCGATCGGTGATGTTGCCGCTCACCTCGAGGTCGATGCCCTCGATCTGGTAGGCCGCTCCCGACGCCAGCACGCCGTTGACGGTCTCTCGCGCATTCTCCTTCTCGGTCTGGAACAACGCGCCCGTCACCAGGAGGTGGCGATCGAACAGCTCCCACTTGGTGCCGACCTCGGCGGCCTTGTTGCGCTCGGGCCCAAGGATCGTGGTGGCGCTTGGAGGAAGCCCGCCGTAGTCCGCGGCAGTACCGTCGAGCTCTGAGCCGAACGGATTGGTCGAGGTCGCATAGGCCGCGTAGATGCTGCCGATCGGCACCGGCTTGAACACGATGCCGGCGTTGTAGTTGACGAAATCCGAGTTGACCGGCGGAGCGGATTGCGTGTTGTTCGACGAACGCAGGTTGTAGCCGTCGTAGCGCAGGCCGCCGTTCAGGATGATGGTGTCCTGCCAGTTGGCGGTATCAAGGACATAGAAAGCCTTGCTGTCGACATTGTAGCGGGTTGGATTTCCGATCAGCGACGGAAGGGTGTTGAAGGGAAGGAACGTGTAGGCTGGTGCATAGATCGACTGGCCCGGCAAAGAGCCATTAGCGGGCGGATTGTTGCCAAAAGCTTCCGATGAAAGCCCTGTGTAGCGGTCGATCCCAACGCGCTCGTTGGCGACCTCGAGTCCAGCCACGGCCGTGTGTTTCACCGATCCGGTGCTGAACTTGAACGTAGCCTCTTCCTGGTTCGCCAGGATGTCCACGAACTGATTGCGGCTCTGCGGGCCGGCGGTGAACGTCCATTTCGTCGGATCGGGATTTGTCGTCACGGGAGAGTTAGGCAGCGTGCCGATATAGGCCAGCTGCGAGCGCTCCGCCCGCGTCCGGCTGGTCAGCGTGAGGCTGTCGGTGATCTTGAACTCACCGGTCAGAGTGCCGAAGTCCTGCCGCGCGGTCTGGAAGTCGCGATTGATGAAGCCGTACCAGTTCCGCCGCGGGATGCCGGCCTCGGTGACAGGCACATTGCCCTGCCGATACCAGGGCACGCCGAAATCCGGGTAGCCGCTGAGGTCGGTGTGGACGTAATTCGTGGTGATCTTCACGTTGTCGGTCGGCGTGTATTTCGTCGAGATGAAACCGCCCCAGCGATCATCGGTCACATAGTTGCGCCCGGCGACGCCGGCATCCTGGAACAGGCCGCCCGTGCGCACCGAAAAGGTCGGGCTGATCACCTGGTTGACGTCGACCGTGACGCGCTTGGTCCTGTCGGAGCCGAGGGTGCTCTCGGCGTTATAGAAGTTGGCGTCGGCGGCCTGCTTGGTGACGATGTTGATGGCTCCGCCGGCAGTGCCGCGACCGGCGTATGAGGAAGCGGGCCCGCGCAGGATCTCGATCTGCTCGGTGAAAAAATTCTCGCGGATCGAGACCGCGGGATCACGAATGCCGTCGATGAAGACGTCGTTGCGCGCGTCGAAGCCCCGGATGAAGAAGCGGTCGCCGAATGCATTGCCGCCCTCGCCCGTACCCAAGGTCACGCCGGCCGTGGAGCGCCCGATTTCGCGCAGCGTGGTGGCGTTCTTGTCGGCAAGCACCTCCTTGCTCAACACCGTGATGGTCTTCGGTGTGTTCAGCAGAGGCTCCGGAAATTTGCCCGACGCCTGCACCCGGTCGACCTTGTAGGGCGCGGCCGCGTCGGCATAGGGGTTGCGGTCGGCGGCAAGCTGTCCGGCATTTGGATAAGGCACGGCCGCGACCTGCGCCGGCTGCGAGCGTCGCGCCGCCCGGCGCAGCGCCGAACGCGCGCGGAGCTGATCGGCGGTCGGCTTGGATGCGGTGGGACGCGGACGCTCGAGCGGCGCGTCGACATTGACCGGCGGCAGCGATTGCTGCGCCTCGGCGGCGCCTCCCGTGAGTGAGGCCGCCGCGATCAGCCCTGCGACGGCGGAAACCTTCTTGCCGGAAAAACTGTCGAATCGCTCATCAACGGAGTTGATGGCCACGTCGAACCGCAGCGACTTCGGTGCTTTTGCTGTGCCCACTTCCACGCCCCTGACTTCACAAGAAGGGCTCGCAACGCGCATGTCGACGCGCAACGAACATGTGATGTGCTATCGAGCGAGAAAATCAGGGTCAATGCGACGGCAACAACAACGCGTACAAATCGCACCAGTTAAAAGGTATTCTAAGTTCGTAGTTTGAAACGATTCAAAAAGCCAAGCTTGTGAGCTTTCTATAGCAATTCTAAATCTCCAACCAACGGATGGGCGACGAGGCCGTCAATCGGTGCTCGGCGGCTTCATCAGCGAGAACAGTTCATCGACCGATCGCGACGCCACCTGGCGCACGCGCTCGGTGTTCTCCATGCCTGCAATGTTGATGCCATTGACGACCGCTTTGATTTCGTCGCGAAAGTCGGTGAGGAAGCGCAGGGGATCGCGCTGGTCATTTGCGACGCGCGCGATCAGGCCCGTGATCAGGATCTGGCAGGCGATCATGCGTCCGTTCAGTTCTTCCATTGTCGCGCTCCGCGTGGATGACGTGTCGATGCCGTAACGGGACCGCGCAGCGATGCGATGGTCAGCGACACACGAAAGAAGGTGCGGGTGCTCGGAGGCGCCGCCATCGAGTGGGCAACGATCTGCTTCCTCCCAGCCGCCGCTGCCCGCTCAGAACTTCGCGATGGCGGTCAGGCGGATGGTGCGGGGCTGGCCCGGCGAGATGTTGTTGTTGCCGTCCGCCGTCGCCCAGTAACCCCTGTTGAAGATATTCTCGACGTTGAGCTGCACGCGCCACATCTCGTCGATCTTGGCGTAGACGGCAGCGTCGAACCGGACGAAGCCCGGTAGACGCACGGTATCGTCGGAGGACGCAAACGAATCCGAGAAGCAGATCACGCCGAGCGCGGCCGCCCAGGTTGGATTGAACTGATACTTGTTCCACCAGGAGAACTGGTTGTAGGGCACGAGCTGGACGCGATTGCCAGGAACAATGGTGGCCGAACTCAAGCTGGTGATGCGCGCATCGGTGTAGGCGTAGCCGAGCACGGATTGCCATTCCGGCGTGATATAGCCGGTCAATGCGGTCTCGAAACCCTGGACCTTTTGCGAGCCACCGGGGATGGACACGCCGTTACCGACATTGATCGGCACGTTGGCGCGCAGCAACTGATAAGCCGCAGCAGTGAACAGCAGCTTCGGATTGATGTTCCATTTCGCGCCGACTTCGGCGCTCTCGAATCTTTGCGGCTCGATAATGATCGTGCTGGGATTCAATGCACTGAACTGATCGCCCGAAGAGGGCAGATAGGAGACGCTCCAGGCGGTGTACAAGGACATGCTGTCTACCGGCTTCACGATCACGGCGGCGCGCGGCGAGATGAAGTCGTCGACACGGTTGCGGTTGATGGCGGAATTCAGGTCCAGCGCCGACATATCGAAATTGTCGTAACGGGCGCCGACCAAAAACTGCAGCCAACGCGCTGCTTCGATCTGGTCCTGCACATAGCCCGACGCGATGTTGAGCCGGTACTTGCTGTTCGCATCGCTTGCGATGTGATTGAAAGTGACCGGCCCGAAGAACGTCGGGTTGAATGGATTTACGATGACGGACGCGGCGGTCGGACTGACCTGGGGAAACTGTCCGGAGTCGCGGCGAGACAGGCCGGTTTGGCGGCCGAATTCGGTGCCGAACGCAACCGTATGCAAGACGGGACCGGTCGCGGCCTTGTAGGTGAAGTCCGTCTGGTTGAAGGCGTTTTCGCGCGGCGTGTAGTTCTGATAGGCGTTCAGCGTAAGCTGGGTCTGATCCGGCGTCACCGCGCTGCCTGGATAGACGTTGCGATAGCCGCGGTTGTAGTCGGCATAGTACGAACCGTTCCGCACGGTCAGGCCGTTATTGAAATCGTGCTCGATGATCGCCATGCCGGTCTGCACTTCGACCTGGGCGCCGTTGTAGATCGGGCTGCCGAAGAAGGTCGAATAGTTGCCGCCCGGCGCGAAGGGCACGGTCGGATTGAAGCGCGTGGCGCCGCCCGGCAGTCCCTGTGAGGGGTTGCCGCGGTCGGCGAGGCGAAAGTCGTGGTAGAATTCGTAGCTCAGCTTGATCCTGGTGTCGTCGCTCGGCTTCAGCGTGATCGTCGGGTTGATGCCGTAGCGCTCGAGATGGCCGTAGTCGCGGAAGGTGTCGCTGTTCTCGTACATCGCATTGAAGCGCACGGCGACATTCTCGTTCACCGCCTGGCCGGCATCCAGTGTCACGCGCTTGTCGTTCCAGGAGCCGACCTGCCCGGCGGCTTGATAGACATGCGTTCCGTCCGCCTCCTTCAGCGTCCGATTGACCAGTCCGCCGCCGGCGCCCCGGCCGAAGATCAGCGCGCTCGGACCCTTCAGCACCTCGACGCTCTGCGCGTTGTAGAGGTCGCGGAAATACTGGACGTCGTCACGAAAGCCGTTGACGTAGAAATTCGCGCTGGAATCGACGCCGCGGATCACGAGCTCGTCGCGGTTACCTTCGCCCTGATGGATGGCGACTCCAGGCACATAGCGGGTGGCCTCGGTCACGCTCTGGAAGCTCTGATCCTGGATGAACTCCTTCGTCAGAACGGTGATCGATTGCGGGATGTTGACCAGCGGCGTGTTGGTCTTGGTCGCCACCGACGTGCTGTTGCTATAGACACCGACAGTGCCCGTCCGCGCCTCCTGCGACTGGCCGAATGTCGTCGGCGCGGCCGGCTCGGTCTGCGGCCGTCGCGCAACCCGCGTGCGCCGCTGACCTGAACGGTTCGCGGGCTGCGCTGGGGAGCTGCCCCTGGCGCGGCGCTTCGGCTCATCGGGCGGCGAGACCTGCACGGGCGGCAGCTGGGAGGCGGCGGGAGATTGCGCATGAACCTTGCCGGGCGCCGCCAGCATGCCGAGCGCAATGCAGCTTGCCGAAAGCAGCGTCGCCTTCATGAGGCATTCGGGCTGAGTTCGCTTCTGGTCTGTTCTTTCCATCGCACGCCCTGCCTTCGCGTTGCAAAGTTCGCGCGCGCTTTGACGCGCGTCGAACTGTCCCATTGCGCTGCGTATCGGGCGGAAAAATTCGGGTCAATGCGATGCAAGCAACACTGGGGGTGAAAGCGACCAGTTCACAGCGATTCTAAGTTTCGGTCTGAATGGTTCTAAAAATATTTGGAGCGGTTCTAATTTCCCTCGCAGGAATAAGCCGCCGACACGCTGGCTGCCGAATCCAGCGCAGCCCACGTCGAGCTATTTTGCGGCGATGTCGCTTCGCTGCTCGCTTGAGCTTTTGATCCGCTCCTTTACGTCGACCAGGGTCTCAAGACTGACGCGGATGGCGTCGATGGGTATGTCGCGCAGCACATCGCTGGCGATGGAATCGTGCAAGGAGTCGAGGTCGTCGACCAGCCGGCGCCCGGCCTTGGTCAAATGAAGCCTGTTGGTGCGGCGATCCTTCGGATCGGGCCTCCGCTCGAGAAGCCCATGCTCGACCAGGCGGTCGAGCAGGCGCACCAGGGAGATAGGCTGCAGCTCGAGCACTTCGGCAAGATCGACTTGCGACAACCCCTCCTGCTGGCGCAGCCGAAACAGCACGATCCATTGCGCGCGCGTGGTGCCGCGCGTCTTGGCGCGGCTGTCGATGTAATTGCGCAAGAGCCGGGAGCTCTCCACGAGCTGCGAGATCAATTGTCGTTTCAGATCGAGTGACATTTTCTTCTTTCCACGATCTATCTAGCCTGGTGGGGAAGGATCCAACCTTTCCAATCGTTTAGGTTCATCAAGTTATAGTGTGTTTACACATAAAGTGCATGCATATTATTTGTCGCGCATTGGGAACCGTTTCGAGGACCCATACTTATTTCTCGAAACCCAAGAGCCCGAATGTCCCGCTCGCGTACCATCGGTTGGGTTTTGATAATCGCCGCAATTGCCGGGGCCGGCTATTACGGGTGGCAGAGGTTTGGCGCTAGGGATCCCGCCCAGATCACGCAAAAGGGGCCGTCCCGCCCGCCCGTCCCCGTCAAAACTGCAGAGGTCGGGAAAGCCGACTTTCCGGTTTACCTGACCGGCCTTGGCACCGTGCAGGGTTTCAATACCGTGCTGGTGCGCACCCGCGTGGACGGTCAGATCAACAAGATCGACTTCAAGGAAGGCCAACTCGTCAAGCAGGGCGACACGCTGGTCGAGATCGATCCGCGGCCGTTCCAGGCCGCGTTCGATCAGGCCAAGGCCAAGAAAGCGCAGGATGAGGCCAATCTCGCCAATGCCAAGCTCGACCTGCAGCGGTTCACGCGACTCGGCGAGTTCGCCACAAGACAGCAGACCGACACCCAGCGCTCACAAGTCACACAACTGACCGCGCAGATCGAGGCCGATCAGGCTGCAATCGACAACGCCCAGACCCAGCTCGACTACGCCACGGTGAAGGCGCCGATCACCGGCATCGTGGGTATTCGCCAGGTTGACGTCGGCAATATCGTCAATTCCGCGACGCAGACCGGCATCGTCAGCATCGCCCAGATCGAGCCCATCTCCGTGATCTTCACAGCGCCCGAGGAGCAGCTGCCCGATATCAAGGCAGCGCTCGCCGCCTCGCCGCCGAAAGTCATCGCGCTGTCCACCGACGGCAGGAAGGAGCTTTCCACCGGCACGCTCGCGCTGATCAACAACCAGGTCGACACGACCAGCGGCACGATCCGGCTGAAAGCCGTGTTCGACAACAAGGATCATGCGCTGTGGCCGGGGCAATCGGTCTCGACGCGTCTTCTGGTCAGGACGCTGAAAGATGCGACCGTGGTTCCCGACGATGCCGTCCAGCACGGCAATGACGGCCTCTACGCCTATACGGTCAGCGCCGACAACAAGGCTGAATTGCACTGGATCAAGGTGACCAACTCGATCGACGGCCGCTCGGTCGTCGCTGAAGGCTTGACGCCCGGACAACAGGTGATCACGGCAGGACAATACAAGGTGCAGCCGGGAACGCTGGTCGGCACCAGCATCGCCGATGCGGCTCCCGCGAAGGCCAGGCAGGAATGACCGGCGGCATTTCAGCGCCTTTCATACGCTACCCCATCGGCACCTCGCTGCTGATGGCCGGCATTCTTTTTGTCGGTCTGGTCGCCTACCCGCTTTTGCCGGTCGCTCCGTTGCCGCAGGTGGACTTTCCTACCATCCAGGTCACCGCCAGCCTGCCGGGCGCCAGCCCGGAGACGATGGCCTCGTCGGTGGCGCAGCCGCTGGAGCGCCAGTTGGCGCAGGTCCCCGGGATCGCGCAGATGACCTCGACGAGCTATCTCGGCACGACGGCGGTCACCATCCAGTTCGACCTCAATCGCAATATCGACGGGGCGGCCAATGATGTGCAGGGCGCGATCAACGCGGCCGGCGGGCAATTGCCGAAGAATCTCCCCTCGCCGCCAACCTACCGCAAGGTCAATCCAGCGGACTCCCCGATCCTGCTGTTGTCGGCGACCTCCGATACGCTGCCGCTGACGGAAGTCAGCGACTCCGTCGATGCACAGCTGGCACAGCAGATCAGCCAGATTTCCGGCGTCGCGCAGGTCAACATAGGCGGCCAGCAGAAGCCGGCGATCCGCGTCCAGATCGATCCGGCGAAGCTCGTCGCCAAGGGCCTGTCGCTGGAAGACGTGCGCGGCCAGATCGCGATCACCACAGTCGACAGCCCCAAGGGCAATATCGACGGGAACACGCGCGCCTACACGATTTACACCAATGACCAGCTGACTGCCTCCAAGGACTGGAACGACGTCATCATCGCGTACCGCAACGGCGGGCCGCTGCGCATCCGCGACATCGGCCGCGCGGTCACCGGTCCAGAGGACGCCAAGCAGGCCGCCTGGGCCAACGGCAAGCGCGGCGTGTTCCTGGTCGTCTACAAGCAACCCGGCGCAAACGTCATCGAAACCGTGGACAAGATCAAGGCGACCCTGCCGCGGCTGGTCGCCGCCATCCCGCCGGCGATCAAGATCGACATCATCAGCGACCGCACGCAGACGATTCGGGCGGCGGTCGAAGACGTGCAGTTCACGCTTCTGCTCACCATTGCGCTGGTGGTGATGGTGATCTTCCTGTTCCTGCGCAGCTTCTGGGCAACCGTGATTCCCGCCGTCACCGTGCCGCTGGCGCTGCTGGGAGCCTGCGCGCTGATGTGGGTATTCGGCTACACGCTCGACAACCTCTCGCTGATGTCGCTCACCATCGCGGTCGGCTTCGTCGTCGACGACGCCATCGTGATGCTGGAGAACATCACGCGCTATGTCGAGGAAGGCGAAAAGCCGATGGCCGCGGCCTTCAAGGGCGCGAGCGAAATCGGCTTCACGATCGTATCGATCAGCATCTCGCTGGTCGCCGTCCTGATTCCGCTCCTGCTGATGGGCGGCATTATCGGGCGGCTGTTCCGCGAATTCGCCGTCGTGCTGGCGATGACGATCTTCGTCTCGATGTTTGTCTCCCTGACGCTCACGCCGATGATGGCCTCGCGCTTCCTGCGCTCCCATCACGAGACCAGCCACGGCCGGTTCTATCAATGGAGCGAGCGCGTCTTCGACGGCATGTTGCGCGCCTATGAGCACGGACTCGATCGTGCGTTGCGCTGGAAGTTCACCACGCTGATGATCTTCTTTGCGACGCTGGGCCTGTCGGTCTATCTGTTCGTCGTCATCCCCAAGGGCTTCTTCCCGCAACAGGATGTCGGCCTGATCACCGCGACCTCGGAAGCCAATCAGGATATCTCCTTCAAGGATATGGTCCGCCACCAGGAGGCGCTCGGCAAGATCATGCAGGCCGATCCCGACGTCGCCTCTGTCGCCATGGCGATCGGCGGCAGCGGCCGCGCCGGCAATAACGGCAATCTCTTCATCACGCTGAAGCCGCGCAGCGAGCGGTCCGCCAGCGCGCAGCAGATCATCGCGCGGCTGCGCCCCAAGCTCGAGCAGGTCGAGGGCGCGCGGCTGTTCATGCAGGCGGCACAGGACGTCCGTCTCGGCGGGCGGCCGACCCGCACCCAGTTCGAGTTCACGCTGCAGGACGCCAATCTCGACGAGCTCAACGAATGGGCGCCGAAGATCCTGGCCAAGATGCAGACCCTGCCGCAGCTGCGCGACGTCGCCACTGACCAGCAGAGCAAGGGCACTACGCTGGAGCTGAAGATCAACCGCGACACCGCCTCGCGCTACGGCATCCAGCCGCAGCTGATCGACGATACGCTGTACGACGCGTTCGGCCAGCGCCAGGTGACGCAGTACTTCACCCAGCTCAACAGCTATCATGTCATCCTCGAGGTGCTGCCGGAACTGCAGGGCAGCATCGACACGCTGAACAAGATCTATGTGAAATCGCCGACGACCGGCGATCAGGTGCCGCTATCGACGTTCGCGACCTGGACCAGCGTGCCGGTACGGCCGCTGTCGATCAGCCATCAAGGCCAGTTCCCGGCGATCACCATCAGCTTCAATCTTGGGCAGGGCGTCGCGCTTGGACAAGCCACCGATGCGGTCCAGAAAGCGATGGCCGAGCTCGGCGTGCCCTCGACGCTGAGCACAGGTTTCCAGGGCACCGCGCAGGCGTTCCAGCAATCGCTCGGCACCGTGCCGCTGCTGATCCTCGCAGCGCTTGTCGTGGTCTACCTGATCCTTGGCATTCTCTACGAGAGCTATATCCACCCCATCACGATTCTCTCCACCCTGCCGTCGGCCGGCGTCGGCGCGCTGGCGATCCTGATGGCGGCCGGGTTCGACTTCAGCCTGATCGCGCTCATCGGCATCATCCTCCTGATCGGCATCGTCAAGAAGAACGGCATCATGATGGTGGACTTCGCCATTGTCGCCGAGCGCGACGAAGGCCTCCCGCCCGAGCAGGCGATCCGGCGCGCGGCGCTGCTGCGCTTCCGGCCGATCATGATGACGACCATGGCCGCGCTGCTCGGCGGCGTGCCGCTGATGCTCGGCACCGGAACAGGGGCGGAAATCCGCCAGCCGCTCGGTTACGCCATGGTCGGCGGTCTCATCGTCAGCCAGGCG
>JAEZEU010000090.1 GCA_023432885.1 Pseudomonadota bacterium
GATGACGGAATGGCTGCGCGGCAACGAGCTGGAGAAGCGCGCCAAGGACGGCGACCTCGGCGGCACCATGCGGCTGGGCGCCTATCCCGCGATGCTGACGCGCGGCAGCCGTGTCTCCGAGGTCTACAGCGGTGCCACCGAAATCTCCGAGCGCCATCGCCATCGCTACGAGGTCAACACTGCCTACAAGGATCGCCTCGAACAGCACGGACTGCGCTTCTCGGGGCTGTCACCGGACGGCATCCTGCCGGAGATCGTCGAGTACGAGGACCATCCCTGGTTCATCGGCGTTCAATTCCACCCCGAGCTGAAGTCGCGGCCGTTCGAGCCGCATCCGCTGTTTGCCTCGTTCATCCAGGCCGCGGTGGTGCAGAGCCGGCTGGTGTAATCGCACGTGGCGATTGCGCTTTGACGCGAGCGCAATTTGTTGCGACAAACCTCTCCCGCTACCGCAAGAACAATAAGCAGGGGAGTTGAAATCGATGATACTGGAAATGCGCGTCTATCGCTGTATTCCGGGCCGGCTGCCGGCTTTGCTGAAGCGCTTTGATACCCTCACTTTGAAATTGTGGGACAAGCACGGCATCAAGCAGGCCGGCTTCTATACGACGCTGATCGGCACTTCCAATCAGGAGCTGACCTACTTTCTGGCATGGGACTCGCTCGCCGATCGCGAAAAGAAGTGGACCGCGTTCCAGACCGATCCGGATTGGATCGCAGGCCGCGCCAGAAGCGAAGAAGACGGCCAGATCATCGACAACATCGTCAGCCAGTTGCTCGTCCCCACTGCGTTCTCCTCGGTAAAATAGCCGGCAGCGCAACCCTGTCATTCGGGGGCTCAAACGGGGTTGATCGTGAATGCGCGGACCGGCATGGTCCGCGCGAAAACAGGACGATCTCCGTGAAATCTGCCATCTCCGCAGCTCCCGTCGTGACGGTTGGCCAAAAGGCTGGCCCAGTCCGGTTCGGCAACGATTTGCCGATCTCGATCATTGCCGGCCCGTGCCAGCTCGAAAGCCGCGCACATGCGCTGGAGGTCGCGAGCGCGCTGAAGGAGATCGCTGCGCGGCTCGGAATCGGGCTCGTCTACAAGACCTCGTTCGACAAGGCCAACCGCACGAGCGCCTCGGCCGCGCGCGGCATCGGTCTCCAGGAAGCACTTCCGGTCTTTGCCGAAATCCGCTCCTCATTGGGGCTTCCCGTGCTCACCGACGTTCATGAACCTGGCCAGTGCGCGGAAGCGGCGCAAGCGGTCGATGTGCTGCAGATCCCTGCTTTCCTATGCCGGCAGACCGATTTGCTTCTCGCAGCGGCGGCGACCGGCAAGGCCGTCAACGTCAAGAAGGGGCAATTCCTGGCGCCCTGGGACATGGTCAATGTCGTTGCCAAGATCGCCGGCGCCGGCAATCCAAATGTGCTGGTCACCGAGCGCGGCGCCTCCTTTGGCTACAATACGCTGGTCTCCGACATGCGCGCGCTACCGATTCTGGCGCGCACCACGGGGGCACCCGTGATCTTCGATGCCACCCATTCGGTGCAGCAGCCGGGCGGGAAGGGGGCGTCGTCGGGCGGCGAGCGCGAGTTCGTGCCGGTGCTGGCGCGGGCCGCGGTTGCTGTCGGTGTTGCCGGGGTGTTCATCGAGACCCATCCTGATCCCGACCATGCGCCTTCGGACGGCCCGAATATGGTGCCGCTGCGAGAATTCGAAGGCCTTGTGAAGACCCTGATCGCGTTCGACACGCTCGCCAAGCAAGCGGCGCGGTGACATCGTCGATTCCGCCAGCACTGAACATTATCGCGCTGACCACGTTTGCCGCGAGCCTGTCGGGCCGTGCGCTCGATCCGGTGCTGCCGCATATCGCGGACGAGTTCGGCGTCAGCATCGCGAGCGCTGCGGGTTTCTCGGCCGTATTCGCCTTCACCTTCGCGATCGTGCAGCCGGTGCTTGGCGCTGCCGCCGACATATTCGGGAAGGCGCGGCTGATGACCGTCTGCCTCGTGCTGCTTGGCATCGCCAACGTCCTCGGCGCGCTGTCGAGCTCGTACAGCATGCTGTTCATCAGCCGCATCTTCGGCGGCATCGCCGCCGGCGGCGTGTTCCCGGTCTCGCTGTCGCTGGTCAGCGATCTCGTCGGCCCGGATCAGCGTCAGGTCGCCATTGGCAGAACACTGGCCGGCTCGATGGCCGGCAACCTGCTCGGCGCCACGTTGTCGGGCCTGATCGGCGATTTCCTCGGCTGGCGCGGCGTGCTGGCGCTGCTCGGCGCTTTGGTGCTGGGGGCGTCGATCGCGGTCGCGGCTGGATTTCGCGGCGCAGCTCTGGCGCGACCGCCGCGCGCCGATCTTGCCACGCTCCGCCAAGGCTACCGCACCATCTTCTCCAACCCGAACGCAAAGCTCTGCTACGGCGCGGTATTCATCGAGGGCTGTTGCGTGCTCGGCCTGTTTCCGTACGTGGCATCCTTCCTGTTCGCGCTCGGCGAAACAAGGCTCTCGATCGCCGGCATCGTGATCGCCGGCTTTGCCATCGGAGGCCTGTTCTACACGCTCACCGTGTCGCGCTTCCTGCCGCGGCTCGGCGTGCGCGGCATGATGATAGCGGGCGCCTCATTGGTCGGACTGCAACTGGTCGCGGTGGCTTTCGGTCCGGACTGGAGGATCCAGCTCGCGTGTCTCGTGTTGATGGGCTGGGGCTTCTACATGATCCACGGCTGCATCCAGGTGTTCGCGAGCGAACTCTCCGTCGAAGCCCGTGCCACCGCGATGTCGCTGCACTCCTTCTTCTTTTTCATGGGACAGACCTTCGGCCCGATCGCCTATGGTTTCGGTATCGCTCACGCCGGCAAGATTCCGACGCTGATGACCGCAGCGGCGATCATGATCGTGCTGGGATTTGCCTGTGCAAAGCTGTTGCGGCCGCGGCTGGCAGCCGACGCCGGTCCGGCCCGGTCGGGATTGCACGAGCCGGACTAGGCGGCGCCGTCGGCGGGTCAAAGCTGGCTAAATTAGTTAGCCCCGCCCGCGATAGGGCGCGACGCCCTGGTCGGGCACCCACAGGCCCCTGGGCAGTCTGCCGGTCTGCCAGAACACGTCGATCGGGATGCCGCCGCGCGGATACCAGTAGCCGCCGATGCGCAGCCACTTCGGCTTGATCTCGTCTGCGATGCGCTTGCCGATCATCACGGTGCAGTCCTCGTGGAAGGCGCCGTGGTTTCGGAAGCTCGCGATGTAGAGCTTCAGCGACTTGGATTCCAGCAGCCAGCGGCCCGGAGCGTAGTCGATCACCAAGTGCGCGAAATCAGGCTGTCCCGTCACCGGGCAGATCGAGGTGAATTCAGGCGCGGTGAAGCGCACCAGATAATCGGTGCCGGCTTGGGGATTTGGCACGCGATCGAGCACCGCCTTTTCCGGGCTTTCCGGCCATTCCACGGCGCGGCCAAGCTGCAGGGATTTCTTCGCCATGATGTCGGCTCCTTCGGGCCGTCATTGGCGCAAGGGGCGGGGGCCGTCAACCGTCACCGCGAAGACGGATCAGAAAGAAAGCGCACCAGCGCGGCGCGCTCAGTGGCATTCTCGACGCCGCGGATCGACATCCATAGCCCAGGAAACATCTCGGCGGGATCGGCGAGGAAGCGGTCGAGCCGCTCAGCGTCCCAGCGCAGGCCGTCGCCATTGGCCTTGCGCAGCACGGGCGAATAGTCGAACGCCGTATCGCCGCCGACCTTGCGGCCGATCAGCCCGGAGAGGTTGGGACCGGGCAGGTCCTGGTCGGCGGGATCAAGGCTGTGACAGGCGCGGCAGGGCGTGAACAATTTTGCCCCGCCTTCCGCTGAAGCGGAAACGGGGATCAGGAGCAGCAAAAGGCAGGCGAGGAATTTCACGCGACGGTCTGGATGCGCACCAGGCGGTTGGTCCCGGACTCGCCGCCCCAGACCTCGCCGGGCTTGCCGGCAAGCTGCCGCACATTGGCGCCGGACATGTCGCTCGGGAA
>JAEZEU010000114.1 GCA_023432885.1 Pseudomonadota bacterium
GCAAACATCACGCAGGTAAACGGACTGCCCCAGCCAGCCATGCGTTTCGCCGACCAGCAGGATCGCCTCGCCTGCCGCCTTGAAGGCGAGCGTTGCGGATTTGGTGAAATCTTCGAGCACGCCGACACCGCCGATCGAAGGCGTCGGCAGGATCGCCCGGCCATTGGGCTCGTTGTAGAGCGATACGTTGCCGGAGACGACCGGGAACTCCAGCGCGCGGCAGGCCTCGCCGATCCCCTTCAGGCAGCCCACGAACTGGCCCATGATCTCGGGGCGCTCAGGATTGCCGAAATTGAGATTGTCGGTAATGGCAAGCGGCTTGCCGCCGACCGCGGTGATGTTGCGCCAGGCTTCCGCCACCGCCTGCTTGCCGCCTTCGAACGGATCGGCCTCGCAGTAGCGCGGCGTCACGTCGACCGTGAGCGCGAGCCCCTTGGGCCCGTCCTGCACGCGCACCACGGCGGCATCGCCGCCGGGCCGCTGCACCGTGTTGCCGAGGATGACGTGGTCGTATTGCTCCCACACCCACCTCTTGGAACAGAGCTCCGGCGTTCCGATCAGCTTTTCAAGGGCGGCCGAGATGCCCATCGGCGGCTGCACATCGCGTGCATGCACCACCGGCAGCGCGGGGGAAGCAACATGCGGGCGGTCGTAGACCGGCGCCTCGTCGCCCAGTTCCTTGATCGGCAGGTCCGCCATGACGCCGCCGCCATGCTTCACCACGAAGCGCTTGCTCGGCGTCGTGTAGCCGACCACCGCAAAATCGAGGCCCCACTTCTTGAAGATCGCTTCCGCCTGCTTTTCCTTCTCGGGCTTGAGCACCATGAGCATGCGCTCCTGGCTTTCCGAGAGCATCATCTCGTAGGCGCTCATGCCGGTTTCGCGCGTCGGTACGGAATCGAGAATGAGGTCGACGCCAAGGTCGCCCTTGGCACCCATCTCGACGGCCGAGCAGGTCAGCCCCGCCGCGCCCATGTCCTGGATCGCGATCACGCAATCGGCTTCCATGATTTCGAGGCACGCCTCCAGCAGCAGCTTCTCGGCGAAGGGATCGCCGACCTGCACGGTGGGGCGCTTCTCCTCGGAGTCGTCGTCGAACTCGGCGGAAGCCATCGAGGCGCCGTGAATGCCGTCGCGCCCCGTTTTCGAGCCGAGATAGACGACCGGCATGTTCACGCCGGAGGCCGCCGCATAGAAGATCTTATCGGCGTTGGCGAGGCCGACCGCCATCGCATTGACCAGGATGTTGCCGTCATAGCGGGTGTGGAAGCGCACCTGCCCGCCAACCGTCGGCACGCCGAAGGAATTGCCGTAGCCCCCGACGCCGGCAACCACGCCGGACACCAGGTGCCGCGTCTTCGGATGCTCGGGCGCGCCGAAGGAGAGCGCATTGAGGCAGGCAATGGGGCGCGCGCCCATGGTGAAGACGTCGCGCAGGATGCCGCCGACGCCTGTCGTCGCGCCCTGGTAGGGCTCGATATAGCTCGGGTGGTTGTGGCTCTCCATCTTGAAGACAACCGCCTGCCCGTCGCCAATGTCGATCACACCGGCATTTTCGCCGGGGCCCTGGATCACCCACGGCGCCTTGGTGGGCAACCCGCGCAGATGGATGCGCGAGGACTTGTACGAGCAGTGCTCGTTCCACATCGCCGAGAAAATACCGAGCTCGGTGAAGGTCGGGACCCGCCCGATCAACTGCAAAATGCGCTCATATTCGTCGGGCTTGAGACCGTGACTGGCAACGAGCTCGGGGGTGATTTTGGGTTCGTTGGTCTGCATGGGGCCCGTAATAGGAAGTCCGGAGGGGCTGGAAAAGGCCTTTTAGGGACCAATTTCCTGCTGTCCAGAGCTTTGCGGCCGGGGGCCGCGGTTGGGGGTTTGCGTCTGGCCGACCGATCGGATTTAAGGGCGCCAAACCGCAATGGAAGGCCCATTTTCGTGAACGAGCTTCCCCAAAACGCATTCCACCGCCGCCCCGACCTGCATGTCGCGACCGAGGGCGAATTCAAGGGCTGGCGCACCTGGACCCGCGACAGCTTCGAGAGCCATAACGGGCCGTTCTGGCATCGCGTGGACGAGACCGGAAACGTGCAGTGCGCCTTCAGGGTCGAAAAGAAGCACCTCAACGGCATGCGCAACGTCCATGGCGGCTGCTTCATGACCTTTGCCGATTACTGTCTGTTTGCGATCGCCTCTTCGCATCTGCAGGGGCCCGGCGTGACGGTGGGCTTCTCCTGCGAATTCCTCGACGCGGCACGCGAGGGCGAACTGGTGGAATGCGACGGCGAGGTGACGCGCGCGGGCGGCTCGCTGATCTTCCTGCGCGGCACGCTGCGCTCGGGCGAGCGCAAGCTGTTCACCTTCTCAGGCACCATCAAGCGGGTGAAATGGAAGCAGCCGCCCGCCGCGGAGGTTGCCAGCGCCTAGCTCATGCAACTTATCTCCTTGTGCTTCGCTTGAGGATCGGGCCATAAACCGAGGGGAAGCGCCGGGAAAAGCAAGTTGCCGAAGAGCACAGCACTCAGCGAGATCGAGGCGGCGCCTGCACCGCAGTCCGCGCCCTCCTCGGCTCCGCCACGGCAGCACAACTGGCGCGACTATGCTCTCCTCCTGTTGTTGGCGTGCTGCTGGAGCTCGACCTATCCGCTGACCAAGATCGGGCTGGGGTCGATCCCGCCGATTACCTTCATCTCGGCGCGTTCGCTGATTGCGGCGGCTTTCCTCATCGCGGTGCTGCGCTTGCGCGGTCTACGCCTGCCGACCGATGCAAAAGCCTGGAAGCTGTTCGTCCAGCAGCAGACCATCAACTCGACCGTTCCCTTCCTGATGATCACCTGGGCGCAGCAATATGTGCCCGCCTCGACGACGGTGGTGCTGGCCTCGACCACGCCGATCTTTGCCTTCCTGATCACCTGGGGCATCACGCGTCACGAGCCGGCGACGCTGCTCAAGCTGGCTGGTGCGATCCTCGGGCTTGCCGGCACCGGGGCCATCATCGGCCTCGATGCGCTCAGCGGCCTGTCCAGCGACCTCGTCGCCGAAATGGCGATCCTGCTCGCCACCATCTCCTTTGCCTGCGCCACCATATTCGGGCTGCGGCTGTCGGAATACGATCCGGTGGTCGTCGCGGCAGGTTCGCTGCTGTTCGGCGGCTGCGTGCTGCTGCCGCTTTCATTGGCGGTCGAGCATCCCTGGACGTTGCGTCCGACGGCGGAAGCGCTGCTGGCGACCGCCGCCATGGGTATCTCGTCTTCAGCCTTCGGATTGATGCTGTTCTACATGTGCCTGCAACGGCTCGGCACCATCACCACGAACGCGCAGGGCTACCTGCGCATTCCCATTGGGGTCGGTCTATCGGTGCTGTTGCTCGGTGAAAGCGTGCCGCAGCACCTCGCGCTTGGGCTTGTACTGGTGATGGCCGGCGTCGCGGCAATGACCGTGCCGGGCGATGCGCTCGCCCGGGCCATGCGGAGGCTGAGCGGGAAATAGCAGCTACTTCTGGTCCTTCTGATCCGCCAGCAGCTTCCTGAATTTCGCCACGTCACGCGTCACGAGCTGCTGCAGAACATCGGGTGTGTGCTCGCCGACGTCCGGCGCAACGGTCGAAAGATCAGCAAAGCGCTTATTGACGGGCTCGCTCTCAACGGCCGTCTTCGCGGCAGCATTCAGCCTGGCAATGATTTCGGCTGGCGTGCCCTTCGGTGCGAACAGGCCGTTCCAGCCCTGCGCCTCGAACTCGGCAAGACCCTCTTCCGCCGAGGTCGGCAGTTCCGGCAGCGAGGCAAGGCGCACATTGGCGCCGACGACGAGGCCCTTGACCAGCTTCTCGTTGATCGGCTGCGCGACAGATGCCGCCGCATCGCAGACGCCGTCGATTTGGCCGCCGATCGCATCGGTCAGCGCGGGTGCTGCGCCGCGATAGCCGACCAGGGTCACATCGATGCCGGCGGCATGCGCAAACGCCTTGCAGATCAGGAAATTGGATGAGCCGACGCCGGCGTGGCCGAGGTTGATCTTACCGGGACTGGTTTTTGCGTAAGCAATGAACTCCTTGAGACTCTTGGCCGGGAAATCCTTGCGCAGCGCAATGATCCCGAAGGTCTTGGCCACGACCGCTATCGGCGCAAACGAGTCCGGCGTGAAGGTCAGCTTGGGATAGATGGTATAGGTTGCGGCATTGGTGCCGGCATTGCCAATCGCAATGGTGTAGCCGTCGGCCTCGGCGCGGGCGAGGCGCGCGAGCGCAATTGAGCCGCCGGCGCCACCGACATTCTCGATCACGACCGGCTGGCCGAGCGCTGATGTCATCTGCTCGGCCACCGTCCGCGCGATCACGTCGGACGTGCCGCCTGCCGCGAACGGCACAATCATGGTGATGGGACGATTCGGATAGTTCTGCGCGTTGCCCGACGCAGCAATGCCAAACACCGCTGCGGCCACAAGCAGCCGCGCGGCGTGAGAAATCACGCAGCCCTCTCCAGATGCGCCACGAGGCCGGCAAACAGCCCGCGGCCATCGGTGCAGCCCATGATGTCTTCGACGTGGTTTTCCGGATGCGGCATCATGCCGAGGACGTTGCCGCGCTCGTTGACGATGCCGGCAATGGAATTCGCGGCGCCGTTGATGTTGGAAGCCCCGTTCACTACGCCCTCCGGCGAGCAGTAGCGATAGAGCACCCGCCCCTCGGCTTCGATTCGCTTCAGCGTCTCTTCGTCCGCCGTGTAATTGCCCTCGCCATGGGCGACCGGCACGCGGATCACCTGGCCTGCATTGTAGCCGCGGGTGAAGGGGGTATCGGAGCGTTCGACGCGCAGATGCGCGTCGTGGCAGATGAACTTCAGCCGTGCATTGCGCATCAGCACGCCCGGCAACAGGCCCGCCTCGCACAGGATCTGAAAGCCGTTGCAGACGCCGAGCACGAGACCGCCCTTGGCCGCGAAATCACGCACCGCGTCCATGACCGGCGCGCGCGCAGCGATGGCGCCGCAGCGCAGATAGTCGCCATAAGAGAACCCGCCGGGCACCACGACGAGATCGGTGCCCTTGGGCAGCACGGTCTCGGCATGCCAGACCATGGCCGCCTCCTTGCCCGAGGCCAGCTTCAGCGCCCGCGCCATGTCGCGCTCGCGATTGATTCCGGGAAAGACGAGGACGGCGGATTTCATCTAGAGCAGCTCGATCCGATAGTTCTCGATCACAGTATTCGCCAGCAGCTTGTCGGCCGCGTCCTTCAGCGCGGCTTCCGCCTTGGCGCGGTCGGCGCCGGCCATCTCGATGTCGAACACCTTGCCCTGTCGCACGCTGGCGACGCCTTCGACACCAAGCGATTTCAGCGCGCCCTCGATGGCTTTCCCTTGTGGATCGAGAATGCCGGTCTTCAACGTAACGGTAACGCGTGCCTTCACAGTCTCTTCCCTGCCTCTAGCTCTTCACCAGCACCGGACCGGTGCCGGCCGGCCGCTCGTTCTCCATCAGGATGCCGAGCCGCTTCGCCACCTCGGTGTAGGCCTCGAGCAGGCCACCGAGATCCCTGCGGAAACGGTCCTTGTCCAGCTTCTCGTTGGATTTGATGTCCCACAGCCGGCATGAATCCGGAGAAATCTCGTCGGCGACGATGATTCGCATCATCTCGTTCTCGAACAGCCGCCCGCACTCCATTTTGAAGTCGACGAGACGGATGCCGATGCCGAGGAAAAGCCCGGTCAGGAAGTCGTTGACACGGATGGCGAGCGCCATGATGTCGTCGATCTCCTGGGGCGTAGCCCAGCCGAAGGCGGTGATGTGCTCTTCCGACACCATGGGATCGTTGAGCTGGTCGTTCTTGTAGTAGAACTCGATGATCGAGCGCGGCAGCTGGGTACCTTCCTCGATGCCAAGGCGCTGCGACAGCGACCCCGCCGCCACATTCCGGACCACCACTTCGAGCGGCACGATCTCAACCTCGCGAATCAATTGTTCGCGCATGTTGAGGCGGCGGATGAAGTGGGTGGGAACTCCGATGTCGTTAAGGTGCTGAAACAGGTACTCCGAGATCCGGTTATTGAGAACGCCCTTGCCCTCGATCACCTGATGTTTCTTGGCGTTGAAGGCGGTCGCATCGTCCTTGAAGTGCTGGATCAGGGTGCCCGGCTCAGGGCCCTCGTAAAGCACCTTGGCCTTGCCTTCATAAATGCGTCGCCGCCGGCTCATTGGAACGTACCGTGTTTTGTTGAAATCCATCGATTTGGTGTGCTCCGGATGACAAGGACAAACGATCCACGACGGAGCTGCCGTGAAGGGCCGCAATCCTGTACCCACAAACGGAAACAGAACAGGAACCGGACCTGTCGGCAACCTACCCGATTGGCCAATCCAGCACAATCGATCCGGCCCCTTGGGCCGAAGTTATACCGTGGCGGTTTCGGGGCCGATTCCTCCGTCGTGCCTGCGGCTTAAAGGCCCGTTGCTCCGCCTGAATCCGCTACCTATGTAGGCAACCGAGAGGGTCGTCGCAACGCGGCTTGCCCTCGTCCAGGACAG
This sequence comes from Pseudomonadota bacterium, assembly GCA_023432885.1. GTDB lineage: Bacteria > Pseudomonadota > Alphaproteobacteria > Rhizobiales > Xanthobacteraceae > Bradyrhizobium. The sequence goes on from JAEZEU010000114.1 coordinate 6,520, forward strand.
GCAGGGGGATTGGAACTCCGACATGACGACATTCGACAAGCGCGAAGAGGGTTTTGAGAAGAAGTTCGCCCTCGACGAGGAGCAGAAATTCAAGGCCGAGGCGCGCCGCAACCGGCTGCTCGGGCTGTGGGCCGCCGAGAAGCTCGGCATGACCGGCGATGCAGCTTCCGCCTATGCCAAGGAAGTGGTCGCCGCCGACTTCGAGGAAGCCGGTGATGGCGACGTGCTCCGAAAGGTAACAGGCGACTTCGCCAAGAAGGGCGTCACGGCCAGCGAAGCCGATGTCCGCGCCAAGATGAGCGAACTGATGGCGGTGGCCGTTGCCCAGGTAAAGGCCGGGGAGTAGGCCCCCTGTTTCCTGCGCCGGCTTGCGGCATCCGTTGCGGGCGGCCCGCCTTGTGGCTGGCCGCATTCGCTCTGGCGTAAGCCGGCGGGGACGATTTCGTCAGCCCTCCTTGAATCCATACTCCGGCACATTGCCGCTGGCGCCGTAGTATTTGTACGGCAGGAATTTGCCGGACATGGTGATTTTGACGCGGTCGCCCTTGGCGTTCGGCAGGCGTTCCATCACCATGTCGAAATCGATCGCCGACATGATGCCATCGCCGAATTCCTCCTCGATCAGCGCCTTCCAGGCCGGTCCGTTGATCATGACGAGCTCGTAGAAGCGGTAGATCAGCGGGTCGGTCGGCGGCATCGGCGTGCCCTGCCCGCGCATCGGCACCTCGTTCAGCATTGCTATCTCGGACTTGGAAAGCCCGAACAATTCGCCGGCATTGGCCGCCTGCGGTTTGGTCAATTTCATCTGGCCGAGAATCGCGCCGACGATCAGCACCTCGGAGTAGCCGCCGACCTTGTCGCAGATGTATTTCCAGCTCCAGCCCTTCTCCCGCTTGATGTCGAGCAGCTTTTCCGTGAGATCGGATCTTTTCATTTTAGTCTCCCTTTCTTGAGATCAGCGCGCGATGGCTTGCGCGGAATTGGCATCGAGCGCTCGGGGCGGTGAAACGATCGCGGGCTCACCGAGCCCCGGCCGCACCACCGGTACGTCGCGCGGATCATGGCCGGGATTCTCGGCAGCGAAGGCTTTGCTGCGGCTGACCAGGAAATCGACGATGTGGTTGCGCAGCGCATAGTAGTAGGGATGGCGGTGCAGATCGATGCGGCCGCGATCCTTCGGCAGCGGATTTTCAACTACCTCCGCCAGCACCGCACCGGGGCCGTTGGTCATCAGGAAGATCCTGTCGGCCAGATAGATCGCCTCGTCCACGTCATGGGTAATCATGAACGCGGTCTGCCCGGTCTCGAGGCAAATGCGCCGCACCTCGTCCTGGAGCGTGCCGCGGGTCAGCGCATCCAGCGCCGAAAACGGCTCGTCCATCAGCATGATCTTTGGCGTGATCGACAGCGCGCGCGCTATGCCAACACGCTGCTTCATTCCGCCGGACAGCTCCGACGGCCGCTTGTGCTCGTTGCCGGAGAGCCCGACGAGATCGATGAATTGTTGCGCATGCGCCTTGACCCTGGCGCGATCCCAACTGCGCCATTTCGAGGTGACGGCATAGGCAACGTTGCCGAGCACCGTACGCCAGGGCAGCAGCGCGTGGCTCTGAAAGATCACCGCCCGATCGAGGCTCGTGCCCTCGATCGCCTGCCCGTCCACGATGACGGCGCCCTCGGTCGGCTGGTCGAGCCCGGCGAGAACATTGAGCACCGTGGTCTTGCCGCAGCCGGAATGGCCGATGACGCAGGCAAATTCGCCGCGCGGCATCGAAAGCCAAAAATTCTCAAAGACGGTCGTGTTGCCGCCGGCTGCGCCGGGATAGCGCTTGGCGATACCCTCGATCGAGATGAATTTTTCGGTCACCTCGCCCTACTCCGGAAAGGTGACCATGCGCGTGAACCGCGCGAGGATCTGGTCGAGCAGCATGCCCACGATGCCGATCAGCAGGATCGCGATGATCACATTTGTGATGGAAAGGTTGTTCCACTCGTTCCAGACGAAGTAGCCGATGCCCGTGCCACCCACGAGCATCTCGGCTGCCACGATCACGAGCCAGGCGATACCGATCGAAATGCGCATGCCGGTGAGAATCGTCGGCGCGGCGGCCGGCAGGATCACGGTGAAAGCGCGCTTGAAGGCACCGACCTCCAGCGTGCGCGCGACGTTCAGCCACTCCTTGCGCACGGAGGCGACGCCGAAAGCGGTGTTGATCAGCATCGGCCAGACCGAGCAGATGAAGATCACGAAGATCGCCGAATAATTAGAATCCTTGATGGTGTAGAGCGCGAGCGGCATCCAGGCGAGCGGAGAGATCGGCTTCAAAACCTGAATGAAGGGATCGAGCGCGCGGCTCATCAACTGCGACATGCCGATCAGGAAGCCGAGCGGAATCGCCACGATCACCGCAAGCAGATAGCCCAGCGCGACCCGGCCGATGGAATAGGCCAGCTGGATGCCGAGGCCCTTGTCGTTCGGGCCGTTGTCGTAGAACGGATTGGTCAGATGCTTCCAGAGTGTCGCGCCGACCTGTAGCGGACCCGGCATCGCCGATTTGCCCTGGGTCGCCGTAATCCCCATCAGCTTCGCGTATTCGGGATCCATCTGCTGAACGGTGGAAGTACCGCTGGTTGCAAGATGCCAGGCGCCGAGAAAAACGACGAGGATCAGGACCGAAACGATGCTGGCGCGAAATGAAATCCTCATTTGTTTCTTTTCCGCTTCATGGTCGGGCTTGTCCCGACCATCCACGCCTTATCTGCATAGCGGCAAAAAAGGCGTGGATGCCCGGCGCAAGGCCGGGCATGACGATTAAGTTTCTACGCCCTCGAGATCTTGAAGCTCTTCAGGTATTCGTCGGGCTTCGACGGATCGAAGGTTTTGCCCATCACCGAGAAGGATTTCATCGGCGACGGCGGCGGCGTCAGACCGACTTCCTTCATCAGCTTGGTGGTGTCGGTTGCGAGATAGACCTGCTTCGCGACGTCGGCGTACTTGATCTCGCCCTTGATCTGGCCCCAGCGCTTCATCTGCGTGAGGATCCAGACCGCAAAGCTCTCATAGGGGAACGGATCGAAGTCGATGCGATCCGGCACCTTCTTCACGTTGCCTAGGCCGTCTGCAAACGTGCCGGTCAGCACCTGCTCGACCACCGTCACCGGCTGGTTGAGATAGTTTGCCGGCGCGATCGCTTCCGCGATCTGCTTGCGGTTCTCCTGCTTGGTGGCGAAGGCAGTCGCGTCGATGATCGCCTTCAGGAGTGCGGCGTAGGTATTCGGCGAGCCCTTCACGAATTCCTGCGAGGCAGCGAAGGCGCAGCAGGGATGGCGGTCCCAGATTTCCTTCGAGAGAATGTGAATGAAGCCGACGCCGTCATAGACCGCGCGCTGGTTCACCGGATCCGGCGCAAGGAAGCCGTCGATATTGTCGGCGCGCAGGTTCGCGACCATCTCCGGCGGCGGCACCGCGCGGATCTGCACGTCGGTGTCGGGATCGATGCCGTGCTCCGCGAGATAGTAACGCAGGAGATAATTGTGCATCGAGTAGTCGAAGGGCACCGCGAACTTGAAGCCCTTCCATGATTTCGGATCGCGCTTGTCCTTGTGCTTGATTGCAAGCGTGATCGCCTGGCCGTTGATGTTTTCGACCGCGGGCATCGTATAGGGGATCGGATTCGAGCCGGCACCGAGCGTGATCGCAAGCGGCATCGGCGAGAGCATGTGGGCCGCGTCATATTCCTTGTTGATGGTCTTGTCGCGGACCACCGCCCAGCCGGCGGTCTTGATCACGTCGACGTTCAGGCCGTGCTTCTCGTAGAAGCCCATGGGCTTGGCCATGATGATCGGGGTCGCGCAGGTGATCGGAATGAAGCCGACCTTGAGGTCTTTCTTTTCGAGCGGAGCGCCCTGCGCGAAGACTTCGGTCGCCGTCGCGAGCGGAAAGAACTGCGAGATTGCGGCGAGCGCGGTCGAGGCTCCCACCGCCTTCAGGAAGGTACGGCGAGCCGCATCCTGCGGAAAGATCGCGCGCATGACTGCGCCGGCCACGACGTTTTCGTAGCGCTTGTCTTCGCTCGACGCGACCTCGGCCGCCTGCAGGCGCGTAGCCTGGTCGTGCTCCTCCACGCTGCGGTGCTGCCCGCACGGGCAGCCCGACGTAAGTCGGCGCTTCGGATCGAACGGATTACTGAACATAGACATGTCGGCTCCCTCTCGAACAACGTTGAGAAGGGTAAGAGCAACTTCGATGCCAAGATTTCCAGTGCCGCAAAGAAAGGCACGCATCCTACATTTTCCAATTGCCTACAGTCACTTAATCGCTACGATTTCTCGTATCGTACGAATTTTCGTAGTAACCGGACGGGTCTGTGCTGCGAATGAAAAAAGTGCCGCCGAAAAAAGAGGCAGCGACCGAAGAGAGCGAACGCTTCTTCCGTGACGTCGCGCGCGATAACCGGCTCATTCTGGAAGCCGCCGGCGAAGGCATCTATGGCGTGAATGCCGAAGGCAAAACCACGTTCGTGAATCCCGCCGCCGCGCGGATGTTGGGTTTTGAGACCGACGAACTTGTCGGCAAGGACATGCACACGACCGTGCATCACAGCCATTCCGATGGCTCGCATTATCACAATCACGACTGCCCGATTTACGCAGCCTTCCGTGACGGCGCCGTGCACGAAGTTTCCGACGAGGTGTTCTGGCGCAAGGACGGCTCGTTCTTCTTCGTCGAATACACCTCGACGCCGATCCACGATCGCGGCGTCGTGGTCGGCGCGGTCATCGTATTTCGCGACATCACGCAGCGGCGCGAGGCCGACGTGAAGCTGCGCGATGCGCTAAGCGAAGTCGGGCGGCTGCGCGAAAAACTGGAGCGCGAGAACGCCTACCTTCAGGAAGAGATCCGCAACGAAGGCAATCACCGCGGCATCATCGGCAAGAGCCCGGCGATGCAACAGATCCTGCGCCAGATCGAAATTGCAGCCTCCTCCCGCTCCAATGTTCTGATCGCGGGCGAAGCAGGCACCGGCAAGGAACTGATAGCGCGCGCCATCCATGAAGCAAGCTTGCGCGGCGAAGGGCCGTTCATCCGCGTAAACTGCACAACGCTCTCGCGCGTGGAATCCGAAAGCGAGCTGTTCGGCGATCCGGCGCAGGACCGCAGCGGCCGGGTCGAACTCGCCGAAGGCGGCACGCTCTATCTCGAGGAAGCCGGAGACTTGCCGCCGGAAACCCAGGCGCGGCTCCTGCTCCTGCTCGAAACCGGCGAGCTTTCGCAGGGCGCCGCCGCGAACGCGCGCAAACCGGACCTTCGCATTATTGCGTCAAGCAGCCGCGACCTGAAAGCCGCGATCAAACGCGGCAGCTTCAAGAGCGAGCTTTTTTACCGGCTCAACGTGCTCGCGATCGAAGCGCCGCCGTTGCGCGAACGGCGCGAAGACATTCCGCTGCTTGCGACGCATTTCGTTGCCGGGCTCAATCGAAAGCTTCGTGTTTCCTCCGCGCTGCGAATTTCGGACGCCGACATGCGACGGCTGTCGCAATACAACTGGCCCGGGAACGCGCGCGAACTGCAGAACGTAATCGAACGGGGGGCGATCCTCGCCCGCGGGGGCCAGATCCGTATCGACCTGCCTGAGCCGACGCCGGCCTACCGGATCGCCAATGCCGCGGCACAGGTCGTGACCGAAGACAGCCGCCGCGACCGGGACCGCGCCAATATTCTGGCGGCACTCGATGCCTGCGGCGGCAAGGTCTTCGGGCATGGCGGGGCGGCGGAGCTTCTTGGCGTCAAACCCACGACACTCGCCTCGCGCATCAAGTCGCTTGGCATTCGCTACCGCAAGGTATCACCGCGCGAACCGCGTCCGCATTGATACCGAAAAATCCGTAGTTGTCCGGTGCTTCCGGGCGCCCTGCCGCCCTGTATAGTCCCGCCCCTATCTCCGCTGGTTTCCCGGACAATGAAACAGATCGTCGATGTGCTGCGCGTGTTCTTTGCGCTGGCATTTCCCTATTTTCGTTCCGAAGAAAAGTGGCGTGCCCGCGCGCTTCTGCTTGGCGTGATTATCGCCGAGTTCGGCGTGGTCTATGCGCTGGTCGCGTTCAATCACTGGAACGCCTATTTCTTCAATGCAATCCAGAACCGCGATTGGGACGACTTTCTCTATGCGCTGCTGCTGTTCGTCGGTATCGCCGGCTGGACTGCGCTTGCGACCATGGCGCAGTTCTATTTCGGCCAGACCCTTATCATGTGCTGGCGGCGCTGGATGACCGAACAATACGTCAACCGCTGGATGGCGGGCGGGCGGCATTATCGCATGCGCGTGCTGGGGCACGACGTCGACAACACGCATCTGCGGATCGCTAACGACATCCTGATCTTTCTCCAGAAAACCCACGATCTCGGCTACAATTTTCTCGGCAGCCTGATCGCGCTCGTCTCCTTCGCCTACATTCTGTGGGGACTTTCGAGTGCCGCTCCCTTCGTCGTGTTCGGCGTCGATCTCGCGTTCCCCGGCTACCTGTTCTGGATCGCCATTCTTTACGCCGCGATCGGCACGCTGATCGCGCACTGGATCGGAAGGCCGCTGATCGCCTACAACTTCAACCAGCAGCGCTTCGAATCCGATTATCGCTTCGCGATCACGCGAAGCTGGGATCACTCCGAACCGATCGCGCTCATGCGCGGCGAAAAGATCGAGCGCGGAATTCTGGCGACGCGTTTTGCGAATCTCGTGCAGAACTGGACCCGGCTGATCCGGCGGCAGTCCGGCCTAACTTTCTTCGTCACCGGTTATACGCAGTGGTCGCTGGTGTTTCCCACGCTGGTCGCAAGTCCGGCCTATTTCATGGGCGCGATCCCGCTCGGCTCGCTGATGCAGGGCGCACTTGCTTTCCAGCGCGTCGATATTGCTTTCGCATTCTTCCTCCATTCCTACGCCAAGATCGCGGAGTGGAAGGCGAGCATGGACCGTATCGCGCAGCTCGATGCGGCGCTTTCCGAAGTGGACCGGCCGCAGGAATCGAACCGGATCGCGCTGGACGAGCACCACGACGGCGCCCTCGACGTAAATGGCCTCGTGGTGACGCTGCCTTCCGGCAAGCCCATCGCGGCGCTCGACCGTCTTTCCCTTGCGCCCGGCGACCGCACGCTGCTTTACGGGTCTTCGGGCACAGGCAAATCGTCGATCCAGCGCGCTTTGGCCGGCGTCTGGACGCTCGGGAAAGGCACGGTGGCGCTGCCGCACGAAAAACTGCTGGCGATGCCGCAACGCTTCTATTTTCCGCTCGGTAGCCTGAAATCGGTCATCACCTATCCGACCCCGGCGGCGGAAGTGGACGATGCACGGCTGCGGGAAGTGCTGGAACAGGTCGGACTCGGCTATCTCGCCGAGCGGCTTTCCGAGGAAGCCGAATGGGGTTCGATGCTTTCCGGCGGCGAACAGCAACGGGTGGCCTTTGCCCGCGCCATCCTGCGCGATCCCGCCGTCCTGCTTCTGGACGACTCGACCTCGAACCTCGACGGCGATGCCACCCGCCAGATGTATGAGGCGATCGACCACAACCTGCCGCAGAGCATCGTGATCTCGCTTGCCCGGTCGGATGCGCTTTCGACCCTGCACAAGAACGCGATCCGCTTGCCGCCCGCCGCGGCGCATGCAAGCTAGCGGCGAAAATGGGGGAACCGCCCGATGGGCAAGATGAGTTACTACACCGACTTCTGGGGCATGAATTACGACATCTGCCCCTGCGACGTGCATGTCACCGATTATCTGGAGGCGCGCGAGGTTAAGGACGCCAACGTCTTTCACTTCGGCACCGGCACCCACCATCATGTCGGCATCCGCTGCCATGAGAACGGCTCCGGCAATCGGGTGCTCGGCATCACGGCGTCCATCGAGGAAGCCGAAGCCTATGTGAAGCTCGCGATCGAGCGGCCGGAAGTCTCGAAAAGCTACAAGGCCTTCTTCGGCGACATCTATGTGCTTGAGCCGAAGCTCCTGCCGAACTTCGACGCGGTCGCACTCGTACATCTTTGCGAATTCCGCGCGCCGGCGATGGATGAATACGACGGCTATACCGACCGGGAGCTGATCGATCTCTTTACCGAGAAGCTCAATCCGGGCGGACACATGATCTTCTACACGAAGTCGATGGCCTGGGATCGCGCGCAGCCGGTGGTCGAAGCCTGGGCGAAAGATTCCGGTTTCGAGAAGACCGAAGAATTCAAGACGCTCGCGATCTATCGCAAGAGATAACGCCATGACGCCCCGCCCCGGCCAAGGCACGCTCGTCACCTTCGCGATTTTTGCGCTGGTCGGGCCCTTGATCGGGGCGCTGCTGTTGTTCCTGCCGAACGCAATCAACGTGTTTCGCTGGATCGCGCAGGACAGCACCTATCTTTACGGCCTGCTCGGCAGCGCGCTTTACATCTATCCGTTCGGCGTTTGGCCGGGGCTGATCGCCGGGGCTGCGGTCGCCTGGCGGGACCGCATGGCCAGCGGCACGACGCTGTTGTTTGCGGCCACAGCCGGAGCGATCGCGGGAGTCATCTGGATCGCCGCCTTCGAGATCTTCGTGTTTCGTCTCGGCACGCAGTACCTCCTTTCGGAACTGAACCTCCTGCGCACGGCAATCTGTGGGCTCGCTGCCATGGCGTGCTGGTGGCTCAGCCGGCGCCCTGCAGACGGAACTACGGATGCGACGCGATAATTGATCTCGCGCAACTTTTTGCGGTAAGTGCCGCGATATCCTCATTCGGAAACGCGAGGCGCGCTATTTTGGATATTCCCGTTCGCAGTGCCGCCCCTTCTCCACTCGATGGCGTAAGGCTGCTGTCGGTCAACGAGGACAGCATTCGCGCGCTGGTCCATGGCTTCTACGATGCCGTGCGCAAGGATTCCGTAATCGGACCGATCTTCGGCCGCGAGATCGCGCCGGAGCGCTGGCCGCAACATCTCGACAAGATGTGCGATTTCTGGTCGTCGCTGCTTCTGAAAACACGCCGGTACGAGGGCCGCCCGCTACGTCCGCATCTGCGCATTCCGGAACTGTCGGACGCGCATTTCCAGCAGTGGCTATCACTGTTTCGCGCAACTGCGCAGCGTGTTTTCAACGAAGAGGACAGCGAGGCTGTCTACGCGCTCGCGGCCCGCATCGCGCAGAGCTTCCGCTTGTCTGTAGCCTTTAACCGCGGAGAAGATACCACCCGGCTCACGCCACTTGTCGCGCGAGCGCCGACCGAGAGAACACAATGAGCGAATTTTGGAAGCCGAAGCTGCTCGCCCTTTTCTGCGCCTGCTGGGCGGGAATCGTGATCGGCGTGTCCTTCATTGCGACGATCGCAAAGTTCAATGCTGCCTCGCTGACGCGACCGGTCGCGCTCGATGTCGGCGCCCATACCTTCGCAATGCTAGCGCGGATCGAATGGGGTCTTGTACTCGTGCTGGCGCTGCTGGTCGCTTTTGCAGGCTTCAACCGGCTGCGGACAATTCTTCTCGTGGTGATCGCGGCAATTCTGGCGATGGAAGCGCTTTGGCTCTTTCCTCAACTCGCCGCCCGCACTGCCCTCGTGATCGCGGGTCAGCCGCTGCCGCCCTCGCCGCTGCATGCGGTTTCGGTCAGCGCCGAATCCGCAAAGGTTCTGCTGCTTGCCTTCTTCGGCGTGGTGGAAAGCCGCAACGGGCGCGCCTGAAAAACTACCTGAAAAATTGAGTCCGGTTTGCGCTGCCGCAACGAATGTGCGGCGCGTACGTGGAACGAAGCCATGGCAGTGAGGTTCATTTGTCATGCCCCAAGTCCGCGATGAAAGTTTTACCTGTTTCGTGCACGGCCACGGCGCCAACTACTCGACAACGCCGGAGCCCGAAAAGAAGCCGGGCCTGCATCAACGCCTGTTGACGCCGATCACGCTTGCGCTGTCGCGCAAGCGCGCGGAAGCGCAACTCGCGGTGCAACGGCTTTCCGGGAAAGCGCCTGCCAAAGAACAATCCTGATCGGGATGGTACAGCAGGGTGGACTTGAACCACCGACCTCCGGTTCCACAGACCGGCGCTCTAACCAACTGAGCTACTGCTGCACAAAGGCCGGCGGACCTCGACGGGGCCCCGGCGCGGGCGGAAAGTCTTACAAACTGCCGGGCAATGCAAGGGTCTGCGTGAAGACAGCGAAAAAGCAGCGAAGCCCGGACCTTCCGGCCCGGGCTTCCCACAGTTTTACTGGTGTTTCGGCGATCAGGCCGAGAACTTGAAGCTCTTGGAAACGCCGGTCTTCAGCGGCTCCGAGGTTTCGGTAGCGATCTTCTGCGCAAGCGCGGAGAGTTCCTTGGCCTGCGACGAAAGCGCCTCGAACTGCGCGCGGAAATGCGCGGTCGAGACTTCGGCGGCTTCGGCCAGCGTCTTGGTGCCGAACATCGCGCTCGTAAAGTCGAACGACGCGTTCACGTTGGCGCGGAGCGCGTCGAGCGCCTTCATGTTGAACTCGGTCGCGCCCTTTGACGCGGCGGTATAGGTGGTCTCGAGGAGATCGGTCGTCTCTTCGGCGGCCGCCTTCATCTTGTCGTAGCCTTCCTTGGCCTGCTTCACGCCTTTTTCGGCGAAGTCGCGGACCATATCCGGCACTTCCATTTTCGGCATATCGATCTTCGGCATATCGGTCATGGCTAGGGTTCCTACCTGGACAAACAAGCGCCGGGCCAAGCGGACTCCGGCTTCCAGTCTTGGTAACGCCCTAACACGCCTTTTGTTGCATCGCAACATAATACTGCGATGCACTAAAAAGTCGCATACCCGCTTAGCTTCGCGGTTTGGTGGCTTCCCGGGTCGCGGTCTGGACCTGCTCGGTCATGGCCTTCGACTGCTCGGAAAGCTTCTGCATGGTCTCCTTCGCGAAATCGCTCTGGAGCTGCATGATTTCCTGCGGATCGCGCGCCCGCACCAGACGCTCGGCAAAGGCGAAGGCGGCAGCAACGTTCTCTTCGGCAAAACCGAACGCCTGACGGCTGACGTCTCGGGCACCCGAAGTGACGGCATCCGCCTGCCCTTCGACCGCACCCATCGCCTTGGTGGCCTGGTTCATGTAGTTGTCGAAAGCGGTTTTCGCCTGCTCGACGCTCTTTTCGGCGAAGGCGCGCATCTCATGCGGAATGTCGAATCCCGGAACTTTTCCGAACATTGCTCTTCTCCCTGACCTCTCTCCCGTTCCGCCAAGGCTACGCGGCCGCAGCGCAGCACTCAACCATTTTGCCATCGTTGCGGGAGATTAACCTTTCAGGACAAAGCTTTCGCGTCAGGTCCGGCCGGCAATAGCTTTCCGGGCGGGCCCTATTTATGAAGAAAGCGTAAACGGGGGCTTTAAACTTGGCCGGGGACATCGGCCCAGGTCACGCCCGACGCGCGTTGGAAAGGCCAGTTGGAAAGGTTCATGCGTTCGTTTCCTGGCATCGCCGAACTGCTTGCCGAACCGAAGCTTGCCGCGCTGATCCTTGATCCGGCGCCGGCGCTGGTGTTCGATCCGCAAGGCACCCTGCGTTTCGCCAATCGCGCCGCGGTTTCCGCTTATGGCGCTGCGTCGCTCGCCGAACTGATCGAGAAAAGTCCCGCACTGTTCGGCGAAATGCCCGACACCGCGCGCGAGTTCGCGGAAACCTTGCCGCTGAACGGAACCTACCGCCGCGAGGCGATCGCGCTGGCGAAGGATACCGAAACCTTCCGCTGCGAGCGCGTCGGGCTTTCGAACGGCCTGCAGGTGGTGCTGTTCACCGGGCTCGCCCGTGAACGTTTCGACGGCGATGTCGGCAAGTCCTTCGGTGTGCTGTTCGACGGCGAACGCGCGCCGTTCGCGCTGTTCGATCACGACGGCAAGCCGCTGCATGCCAACCGGCTCGCAACCGCCATCATGGGGCCGGCGGGGACGCTCGTGCATCTGCACGCATCGGCAGCTTCAGCGATTTCAGATGCCAACCTGAAGGGTTTTGCCGAGATCCCGTTCGGCGTGTTGCGCATCGCACTGAAGAAACTCTCGCTCGGCTCACACAGTTTATTGCTCGCGTCCTTCACGCAACCGGAGCGCCCGACGGCGACGCCCGCCGCACCGCCAGCAGAGCCGCAAGCTGCGGCAGCCGAAGAACGCCAACCCGCAACGCAGACCCGGGCGGAAGCCGAATTGCCGGACGTGATCGCGCTCGGCCCCCCGGCTGAACTGCAGGCCGGCAACGCCCTGGACGCGAGCGACGAAACGGCGAGCGAGGAAACGGTGGACGACGACACGCCGCCGGCGCAAGCCGCGCAGATTGTCGATGCTCCGCCCCCTGCGGAAGAACACCGTGCTGAAGCAGAAACGGAAGCCGCGAAAGAAGTTCTCGAACCGGAATCGTCCGTCGCCGTCGAGCACGAGGCAATCGCGGAAGCGGAAGAACGAGTAGAACCGGAAGACTCCGCGGAAGCCGAAGATCCCGTCCCGACGGCGCAAGCCTTGCCAGAAACGCAAGCCGCGGCCGTCGCCCACACCCGCATCGACGCCTGCGAACTGCCGGCCCTCGCCGAGTTCGACGTCATCCGAGGCCTCGCCGGGATAGGGGCGTACCTGCTCCGCCGACCGTCCGCGGGCGAGGCAATTCACGCCGTACTCGAATATCTGGTCCGCTTGGCAGCCCCCCTGCACCGCGACGGCGAGGCGTTACCAGGCTGGTGGACCGGCAGCGGCCCCAACGGGCGCTCCGATACTCGATTCCCCGGCGGGCACGGCAACAACGGACTGGCACACGGCATCGCCGGGCCCTTGGCCCTCCTGTCACTCGCTGCCCGGCAGGGCGTGGTCATCGCGGGGCAACTCGCTACCATCGCCACACTCTGCTCGTGGCTCGACCGATGGCGCAGCGATACCAGCGCTGGCCCAATCTGGCCGTACTGGATCACCAGGGCGCAACTGCGCGCGGACCATCAACCGACGCCGGCGGCCCAGCGGCCGTCATGGTGCTACGGCACGGCGGGCCTGGCACGTGCGCAGCAGCTCGCCGCTCTCGCGACCGGTGACAAGGTCCGCCGCGTGACTGCCGGAGACGCGCTCGCCCGCGCCCTGATTGATCCTGGCCAACTGGCGGCAACGACGGACCCCTCGCTGTGCCACGGGTACGCGGGTCTCGCCCACATCGCCCACCGCGTCGCCGCCGACGCTCCCCCTGGCACAACCGCTCGCCTCGACGCTCAGGTTCCCTCACTGCTCAGCAGGATCGACCCTGCGGGTGTCGGCCCTCGGCGTACGGCTGCTGACCTGATCGCCGCCGCCTCGGGCCCTGGGTTGCTCGAAGGCGCCGCCGGAGTGGCCCTGGCCGCCCTGAGCTGCAGCACCGCGTCAACGC
>JAEZEU010000168.1 GCA_023432885.1 Pseudomonadota bacterium
TTGAGCAGCGAGGCGAGCTGGGTCAGCACGCCCTCGGCGAGCCGCTGCATCGACTTGAAGTCGTAGAGCGTGGAGGCGGCATCGATGATGATCTCGAGCCCGCGCCTTGTCTGCACCATCCGCTCGAGCTGCTGGTAGCTGCGCAGCGCGGCGGTGAGCGAGGTGAACAGCTTGTCGGCGGTGAGCTCGGTCTTCGCCTTGTAGTCGTTGATGTCGTACTGGACGATGACGCGGCGCTCCGGCGCCTGGCCGGGCTGGCCGGTGCGCAGGATGATGCGCACGGTCTCGTTCTTGATCTCGTTGCGGATATATTCGACGAGCTCGAGGCCCGCGATGTCGGTTTCCATGATGACGTCGAGCAGCACGGCCGCGATATCGGGATGGGCCCGCATCAGCTTGCGGCCTTCGGCCGCGGAATAGGCCGAGAGAATTTCCAGCGTGGCGCCGTTGAGGCTGTAATCGCTCAGCGCAAAGCGTGTGCCCTCGTGCACGGCGGCATCGTCGTCGATGACGGCGATCTTCCATTTACGGGCGGACGAAGCTTCCGGGGCTTGCCCGGTATCGTCGATCAGGTGGAGGACATCGTCCTGTTCGGCCATTGCTCGGTTCCGTCCGCTGCTTCGTCTACTACGGTCGGGTCACCCCGGGCAACCCGCGGCATGATAATGCGAAATGTGGTGCCTTGTCCCGGTCTTGACTCCAGCAGAACTCGGCCGCCGAGCTGCTGGGTGACGAGGTTGTAGACGATGTGCAGGCCAAGTCCCGTGCCGCCTTCGTTGCGGCGCGTCGTGAAGAAGGGGTCGAATGCCTGCCGCTGCACGTCAGGCGTCATTCCGGCGCCGTTATCGGCGAAAATGATCTCCACGTCGTCATTGCCGCGCGGCCGTGCCGTGATCGAGATGGTCCCGGACCGCCCGCCGGCAAAGGCATGATTTGCGGCGTTCAGGAAAAGATTGGTCAGGATCTGGCCGTAGGAGCCGGGATAGCCGTCGATCAGCAGACCTTCCGGCTCGTCCACCGAGAGCTGTATCGCCGACCTCTTGAGGACCGGCCGCAGGCTCGCCACGATCTGGTCGGTCGCCTCCGACAGGCTGAATTGCCGGCGCTCGGCATGGGAGCGGTCCACCGCTACCTGCTTGAACGACTGGATCAGCTCGCCCGCGCGATGCAGGTTCGCCACCAGCTGCTGGGCAGCGTCGCGCGAGGAATTGACGAATTCGTCGAGCTTGGAGCGCCGCAACTGGTTTGAGTTCAGTTCGGCCTGGAAGGCATCGGCGCGGCGCGCAAAGCTCGAAGCCACGGTCAGGCTGATGCCGATCGGGTTGTTGACCTCATGAGCGACGCCGGCCACGAGGCCGCCGAGCGCGGCGAGCCGTTCGGCGTCGATCAGGTTCTGCTGCGCGGTGTTGAGCTCGAGCAGCGCGGCCTCGGCTTTCTCCTTGGCGGCGCGCAGTTCCTCTTCGGCCTTCTGCTTGGCGATGGCGTTCTCGCGGAACACCTCCACCGCGCGCGCCATTGCGCCGACCTCGTCCCTGGCCCTGGTGCCCTGCACCTCGCGGTTATAGTCGCCGTTCATGATGGCGCGCATCGAGGTCATGATCTGCTGCAGCGGCAGGCGGATCGACAGCGCGATCACGACGCCGGCGGCAAGGATGATGCCGAGGAACAGCACGGCAATCGACGTCACGCGGCGGGAAATATTCGACAGCGTGCGATCGAACGTCTCCTGCGCCTTTTGCTCCCGCTGGCGCATCTGCACCGAGAGCTCATCGATGGCGCCGATCGCATCGGCCTGGCTCGCGTCGATCGTGTTGCGGAGGAGCTCGGTGCGGCTGGCCAGCTGCTCGGAAAGCTTTGTCAGCCCCGCCCTCAGATCCCGCGTTCGCTGAAGCAGCCGCTGCAAAGCGAGCTTTTGCAGGTCGTTCTCCGCGAGATCCACCATCACGGGGATGGACTTTTCGATCGCCTCGGTATTGCGGCGCGCATCCTCGGCCGAGGCGGAGGCGACCGACAGGTAATAGGCGTTGGCGGCGACCAGCAGCGCGGTGAAGGCCTCGCGGGATTTGCCGAGCGTGGGCCAGATCAGCGCATCGCGATGGCCGGTGGCGCCCTCGATGATGGAGTACAGCCCGGCCATGTCGCGCGCGGGCCCCAGCACCTGCTCTTCATAGGTCTTGGAAATCTTCGTCTGCACGGCGCGCAGTTCGCCGAAGCCGTCGAGGAAACGGCTGGTGACGCGCTCAAGCCGCTCGACCGAGCCCGACAGCATCGGATCGGTCGAGGCGCGCGTGGTCAGGGTGCCCAGCACGGCTTCCCGCAGCAGCAGGATTTCCGCAAACAGTTCGGGACTCGGCTGGTTGATGTAGCGGTGGATCAGGTTCTGCAGCCGGCTGGTCTCGGTTTCCAGCATGGCGAGGATCTTGTCGGACTCGCGCACCTGGCGCACATCGTCCCAAGCCGATCCCAGAACCTTGGCGCCGTTCCAGATCAGTGCTGCCAGCACCAGCACGACGGCGGAGTTGAGCAGCGCGATCGACAGGATGCGCCAGCGAATCGGCACCGCGCGCACCAGCTGGAGGGCGCGGACACGGGCGCCGGCGATGAAGCTCGCCGGCCGTTCCATCGCGCTGTCCTTGCCGGTCGCTGCCAAGGCCGTCTTACTCCACCCTGCGGATGCGTTCGATCAGTTCCGCGGAAGCCGGATCGCGCTGCACCCTGGCGTAGATGTCCGCCATCGCCGCCTCGAACGGCTTCCTGTCGATCTCGGCCACGATGACCACGCCCGCGGCCGCGGCCTCCTTGCGCGACTGCTCCTCGAGATCGCGCCATTTTTCGCGCATGAACTGGCCGGAGCGCCGCGCTTCCTCGCGAAAGATCCTGCGGTCTTCAGCCGACAGCGTCTCCCAGGCCTTCAGCGACATCACCAGGACTTCCGGGCTCATCGCGTGTTCCGTGAGCGTGTAATGTCCGGCATGCCTGTAGTGATCCGTTGTGACGAAGGAGGGCCAGTTGTTTTCCGCGCCGTCGATCAGCCTTGTCGCAAGTCCGGTGAGCACTTGGCCATACGGGAGTTCTACGGGGGTGGCGCCGAGCGCGCGCATCATATCGCTCATCTGCTCCGATTGCTGAACGCGGATGCGCAGGCCGCTGAGGTCGGCGAGCGATCGGACCGGGCGGACGCTGTTGTAGATCGACCGGGCCCCGGAGTCATAGAAGGCGAGGCCGACGAAGCCATACGGCTCGAAACTGCCGAGGATTTCCGCGCCGATCGGCCCGTCCAGCACCTTCTGCATGTGCTCGATGGAACGGAACAGGAATGGCAGCGCCAGCACGTTCACGGCCGGCACCAGGTTTCCGATCAGCGCCACATTGGTGCGGTTGAGGTCGATGGCGCCGGCGCGGGTCTGTTCGAGGGTTTCCTTTTCTTCGCCGAGCTGGTGCGAATGAAACACCTTTATTTCGTGCCGGCCGCCGCTGCGCTCGGCCACCTGGCGGCCCATGAAGCGGAGCGCCTGGACGGTCGGATAATCCTCGTTCTGGGTGTCGGCGGCGCGGAATTCACGCGCAAAGGCTCCCGCGGAGCCGGCCGTCACCAACAGCGCGACAACAGCAGCCATCGTCCGCCGTAGCTCGAAGCGGCCAAACACGTTCAAACACTCATCCCCTTGGTGATGGAGTCTGTGGAGGAAAGAAAAGGTTCAAGGCTTTTTTAGCAGAAGCCGGCCGGCTCTGGCCATCCCGCCAAGGTTTCGACTGATTTCGTTAATTGTGCCGCGAGTGCGGCGTTTCCCGATTGCAACCGGTGGCGTGCGGACTTAATCAGAAACGCCTGATAAGAACCGCTTCCGCGAAAAGAATCCGGAGAATGATTCCCGTGAGACCGGCCCGAACATTGCTGCTGATTGCCGCCGGCATTATCGGCGTTGGCCTTGCATCTCCGGCGCACGCGCTCACCGAAATCCACTGGTGGCATGCGATGTCGGGCCAGCTCGGCAAGCATCTGGAGAAGCTCGCTGCCGATTTCAACGCCTCGCAGCAGGAATTCCGAATCGTCCCGGCCTACAAGGGCAACTACACCGAGACCGTGACGGCGTCGATCTTCGCGTTTCGCTCTCGCAGCCAGCCCGCCATCGTCCAGGTCAACGAGATCGCCACGGCGACCATGATGGCCGCGCGCGGCGCGATCTATCCCGTGTTCGAGTTGATGCACGACGAGAAGGAGGATTTCTCTCCGGGTGCCTACCTTCACGCGGTCACCGGCTATTACTCCGACGTTGCCGGCAACATGCTCTCGTTCCCGTTCAACGCATCGACGCCGATCCTCTATTACAACAGGGATATGTTCCGTCGCGCCGGGCTCGATCCGGCGACCGCGCCGAAAACCTGGCCCGAGGTCGAGGCTGCGGCGAAGAAGCTGCGCGCATCGGGCGCGCCCTGCGGTTTCACCACGTCCTGGCCGTCCTGGATCAATGTCGAGAATTTTTCCGCCTACCACAACGTGCCCATCTCGACCAGTTCGAACGGCTTTGGCGGCCTCGATGCGGAGCTGACCCTCAACAATCCGCTGCTGGTGCGCCACATCGGCCAGCTCGCGGAATGGCAGGCCACCAAGGTCTTCGATTACAGCGGCCGCGGCCAGTCGGCCGAGCCGCGCTTCCAGAAGGGCGACTGCGGCATCTTCATCGGCTCCTCGGCGACGCGCGCCGACATCAAAGCGAATTCGAAATTCGAGGTCGGCTAC
Organism: Pseudomonadota bacterium; assembly: GCA_023432885.1. Taxonomy (GTDB): domain Bacteria; phylum Pseudomonadota; class Alphaproteobacteria; order Rhizobiales; family Xanthobacteraceae; genus Bradyrhizobium. The sequence goes on from JAEZEU010000168.1 coordinate 4,742, forward strand.
GGCATGCTGCCCTACTGGCCTGACGTGGAGGGCGCGCCGCAAAACACCATCATTGGCGGCGCCACGCTGTGGGTGCTGCGCGACCGGCCGCGCGCGGAATACAGCGGCGTTGCAAAGTTCTTCGCCTTCCTGTCCAGGCCCGAGGTGCAGGCGGCCTGGCACCAGGACACCGGCTATCTGCCGGTGACGCGCGCGGCCTACGAGCTGACGCGCAGCCAGGGTTTCTATGATCGCAACCCCGGTGCTTCGATCGCGACCGAACAGATCACCCTGAAAGAGCCGACGGCGAACTCGCGCGGCGTGCGGCTCGGCTCCTTCGTGCTGGTGCGCGAGGCGATCGAGGACGAGCTCGAGCACGCCTTCAGCGGCAAGAAACCCGTGCGCGCCGCGCTCGATGCGGCCGTGGAGCGCGGCAACCGCCTGCTGCGCCAGTTCGAGCGCGCCAACCCGGATCGCTAGCC
>JAEZEU010000202.1 GCA_023432885.1 Pseudomonadota bacterium
GGCCGGTTGTTGGCGCGAGTCATCCTCGTCATGAATGGGGTGATGATGTCGCGGCCGAGGTCATTCAACCCGTTGAACGCGGTGCCGGGAATGAAGGGCTCCTTGTCTCCGAAAGCCAGGAAGATCGGCGCCTTGATGTCGATCAGGCGGCGATAGAGATTCGTTGGGTCGTCCTGCTGCAGCTCCGACACCATGGTGTAGATGTCGAAGATGAACACGTTGGCCCACTGCTCCAGCTCCTTCGGATTGCCCTTGATCATGCCGACGCGCTGCTCGGTGTGCAGGCGGGCATATTCGCTGTCGTTCATGAAGTAGCCGCTCTTGCTGCGGCCGACCGCACCAGTGACCGGATCGCGCTTCTTGAAATAGTAGAAGTCGCGGACGTTCTGATCCGTCCGGGCGATTTCGCCCGACAGGATGCCGGTCGGCCCCCAAACTTCCTTCCACTTGTCGAAGTCGCGCGCGAAAGAGGCATCGAACAGCTTTGCCTTCTTGCCCGGCGCGATCGTCACCTCGCGCGGATACTCCTCGAGGCCCGCAGGCGCTTCGAGGACGAGGCTCTTCACCGCGTCCGGATAGGTCAGCGCATAGCCCATGACGAGTTGGCCACCGAGCGAGTGACCGAGATAGGTTGCCTGCTTGACCTTGAGCTGGTTGACGACGAGGTCATAGACCACCTCGCGCATGTCCTGCATGGTTCGAGCCGGGCTTTTATCGAGATTGCCCGGACCGGACATGCCGTAATGCGGCAAGTCGGGCGCGATCACGCGCAAGCCGCTACGCAGCGCATACTGCATGACGTTGCCGTAATGACCGGCAAATGCTCCTTTGCCGTGGATGATGACGAGCACCTTCGGATCCTTGTCCGTGCCGTAATACTCGTCCATGTAGCCGATCTGCCAGGTAGTGCCCCTGGCATCCCTGGCGTTGGCGTACTTCACCGGATAGGGATAGGTGACGTGGTCTCTCCAGAAAGATTTCTTCGGATCGATGTCCGATGCCACGCCGGGGGTACGGAAGTTCTTGTCGACGAACTGCTGGGCCTTGTCGAGGCTTGCGACATCGTCCATGAACGACACGAATTTTGGGTCGTTCTTGTGTCCATTAATGATCGAGAACACGCCGTAATGCGCGACCGGGCTATCTTCGGCAATCAGGTCGGCGCCCGGAATTCTATCGACGGCCGCCTCGGCGAGCTTGAAGTTGAGCCACAGGTCATTCTTGATGTGCATGACCAGCGTACGTGACTGGATACGGCCGAGATCGTTGTTGATGTTATGAAGTTCGCCGACCCGGTTGCGCCAAACGAGGTCGACCGCGTCATACAGCTTGGAGCGATTGATGACATTGAGTCCGGCCTTCTCATTTGGCGGATTCCAATAAAAGATCTCCGGTTGCACGGCGGTGAAAGCCTGCGTCGTCCGGAAGTCGAGATCATAGCCGGTCAGACCCAGGACGGACCAGCCGAACGCCATGCCCATGAGCGGATGCTTCTCCTTCGGCAGTTTGTAATAGTCGCCCTTGGTCTGCTGCCAGACCGGGTCGGACTGAATCGCCGCCGTCATCAGCTGGAAAGTCCAGTTGCCGACGGGATCGCCGGCGTCCGACTGCGTCGTGCCGCCGATCGGCATCAGCGCGCTCACATATTCCGGATGCATCACGCCCCAGACATAAGTCTGCGTACCGCCCATCGACACGCCGGTCGCAAGCGCAACCCGCGCGATCTTCAGATGGTCCCGGAGCATGCGATAGTTCGCCTGCACCATGTCCATGTAGGTATATTGCGGAAACTTGATCCCGAGCCCGTCCGAGGGCTTGCTGGCGCCCCAGGTGCCGAGCGGATCGACCATTACGACATAGTAGCGGTCCGTGTCGATCGGACGGCCGGGACCGACGATCGGGACACCGCCAGAGAGCGCAGCGCCCTTCACCCATTGCTCGTACATGTCGGTGGAGTCGCCGGAATAATAAGAGTTGATTACTACTGCATTGGTGATTTCGCCCGCGGTGTTGCGCCGGGGCGTGCCGACGGCGATGTAGGCCGTGCGCAGCTTGCCACCGCCGAGCGATTCCAGGCTGACGCCGCCCTCGCCGCCATTGTCCCATTTCGAGGGATCGGCGAGATCGTAGTTGCCGCCCAGCTTGAAATTGGGGATTTCGTAATATTGCTTCAGCCCGTCGTGCTGCATCTGTGACGAGCGGCGCGTGAAGGGTTGGGCGGTCACGACTGACGTGCTCACGGCGAGCAACACGAGACCAACGAAGAGCCGCTTCATGAAAAGCCTCCCTGAAAATTTTAGGGAGATTTCCATCCGTCCGGTCCGCTCGGGCATTGATCTATCTCAAAGGACAGAATGTCGGCGCATCCGAGGTTGCGTGCGATAAGGCATCACCAAGTGGATCAAATGCTGTTCCTGGCGCATGGCTCGCATCGTATCCGTTATGAGCTGTCGGGCCCGCAGGGAGCCCCGGCATATGTGCTGGTCAACGGGCTTACGCAATACTCGGAGCTGTGGGCGACCTATCGCGACGCCCTCACCGGCAGGGGATTCCGCGTCGCAACGTTCGACCTTCTTGGTCAGGGCGCCTCTGACAAGCCGGAGCTCTTCATCAGCCAGGGCGATCAGGTTGAAGCACTTCGGCTTCTGATCGGCGAACTCGGCGACAGTCCTGTTTTCCTGAGCGGTATAAGTTTCGGCGGATTGATTGCGTTGCGTTATGCCATTGAGCACGGCGAACGCCTTGCCGGGCTGGTCCCGATGAGCGCATTCGCCGAGTTGTCGCCCCAGCTGCTTCTGCTTGGAAATGCGCTCCGAACGGGCTTGATGCTTGGCGGCACAAGCTATCTGCAGGATTTGCTGCTGCCGATGAATCTCTCGGATTCGTGGCTCAAGCCAATGCTCGGTAATCTCGATGCGGTGAAGCGGCAGGGTTGGCTGATCAACGACGTCTACGCCCTGCAGAACCTGATGGAGTCGTTCCTCGACTTCCAGCCCCTGACGCCGCTGCTTCCCTTGATCAAGACACCGACCATGATCCTGAACGGTGAGTTCGATTTCCTCACCCCACGGTCGCTGCATGAAACATTGCGGGTCGGAATATTGGACAGTTCACTCGTGATCATCCCGAACGCCTACCACGCTTTCACATTGGAAAAGGCGGCGCTGACCGCAGACCTGCTGGCGCGATTCGCCGATGACGTGCTGGCGAAGCGCTGGAAGGGCAACAAGGCGGTCTGGATCGCCCCCGAAGAAGCCGGTGGAGAAATAATGCCCTTTCCCGCCGGCTACGATCACTTGCGCGCCATCCCCGTGCGGAAGGCATCGGCATGAACCGGTTCCTCGGTCCGCTCGATTCCGCCGGGCATGTTCCGCCGCTGCAGCAGACGCGGGTTGCTTCTTTCCTGGTCTCGGCACATGGCGCGCTGGCAAGACAACTCGCGATGTCCCTGCCCGGCCAGCTCAAGGCCGGATGGCAAGCCGAACTGAATGCGCAACTCCACCGCGAGGTGGAGATCGTCTCCCTGCTGACGCGCTCGACGGCATGGCTGCCCGATTTCGCGCTTCCTTACCACATGCTGATCTGGGAAGCGGCCTGGTTGCCGAAACCGGTCCCCGGTGTTACGGACCAGATGCTGGTGATGACGATCGATATTGCTGCCCTCGGGCACGCGGTGCATGGCGCTATCCGGCCGGCCTCACTGCTGCCGGTGGAGGTATCGGCGGACGATCCTTTCGTGACGGCGTTGCGCCGCATCGAATTCGAGAGCGGTCGCCTGATCCAGGCCCAGATTCACTTCCTCAAGGGCGACGACCTCAAGCCGGTGCGTGATGCCGTCAGCGCGGCTGTCGAAGGCCGGCATCGGCAGATCCGGAAACTGTGGGCGGACCTGCTCGCGAGCATCGGCATTAGCCGCGATGCGGACGGCGAATGACGAACCTTGACGCAGATCAAGGTGGCGATCCGGCAGCACGAAGACAATTTTCGTCGTTCGATCTCCGATTGAAGCCGGAGCCAGGTCATGAAGCCCATTTCAGCCGAAGAAGCCGTCGCGATGATCCCGAATGGCGCCAGCATCATGGTCGGCGGCTTCATGGGCGTCGGCACGCCGGAACGGTTGCTCGACGAATTGGTGCGGCAGAAGAAGTCGGGGCTGTCCCTGATCAGCAATGATGCGGCGACGCCGGGCAAAGGCGTCGGCAAGCTGTTCGAGGGTGGACAGGTGTCGAACATGATCGGCACCCATATCGGGCTAAATCCGAAGGCGCAGCAGCAGATGCTGGGAAAGCAGACCACCATCGACTTGATCCCGCAGGGCACGTTCGTGGAGCGCATCCGCGCCGGCGGCTGCGGGCTTGGCGGCGTGTTGACGCCAACCGGGGTCGGCACCCTCGTCGAGGAAGGCAAGCAGCGGATCGAGGTCAACGGCAAGCCGTATCTGCTGGAGACCGCGCTGCGCGCCGATTTCGCGCTGGTGCACGCCTTCCTCGCCGACTACGCCGGCAATCTCTCCTATGCCCTCACTGCCCGTAACTTCAATCCGGTCATGGCGATGGCCGCCGACACCGTGATCGTCACGGCCGAGCATATCGTTCCAGTGGGCGTGATCGCCCCCGACCACGTTGTCACGCCAGGACCATTGGTCGATTTTCTCGTCGGCAACGGGTGACACATGGATGCACAAACCATCATCGCCCGGCGCGTCGCGCAGGAGCTTCGGCCCGGCAACCTGGTCAATCTTGGCATAGGGATTCCGACGCTGGTCGCGAATTACCTCCCGGAAGGAATGAAGGTCTTTTTCCAGTCCGAAAACGGGCTGATCGGCACCGGGCCCATCCCCGAACAGGGCCTGGCGCATCCGCTCCTGACTGACGCCGGCGGCAATCCGATCAGTGCCCTGCCCGGGGCAGCCACCTTCGACAGCGCGATGTCGTTCGGGTTGATCCGCGGCGGCCACGTCGACATCACCGTGCTCGGCGGCTTGCAGGTCGATGCCGGCGGCCGCCTCGCCAACTGGATGATCCCGGGCAAGATGGTGCCGGGCATGGGTGGCGCCATGGACCTCGTCAGCGGCGCCCGGCGCGTCATCGTCGCCATGCAGCATGCGGCCAAGGGCAAGTCCAAGATTGTCGCCAGGTGCAACTTGCCTCTGACCTCGGCGCGCGTGGTCGACATGGTCGTAACCGATATGGCGGTCATCGCGTTCCCGGGCGGCAAGGCGACACTGATGGAAACGGCGCCCGGCTTGAAGGTCGCCGAGGTGCTGGCCGTGACAGAAGCCGAACTGGCCATTCCGGACAAAGTCCCGGAAATGAAGCTCTGACAGGTGCAGATCGGGCCATGCGGGTATTCAACGGATTTGAGGAGCTCAGGGCCGCGGTCGGTACGGAGATCGGCCTCAGCGACTGGATCGACGTGACGCAGGATCGCATCAACAAGTTCGCGGATGCGACCTGCGACGAGCAATGGATCCACGTCGACCAGGAACGCGCCAAGGCCGAGATGCCGGGTGGCAAGACCATTGCGCACGGCCTGCTGTCGCTGAGCCTGACGCCAATGTTCATCCGCTCGGTAATGGGCCTCAAGGGGCTGAAGAACACATTGAACTATGGCGCCGACCGCATCCGCTATCTCTCGCCGGTGCCGGCCGGCTCAAAACTGCGCGGCCGCATCAGCATTGCCGAAGCCGAAGATGTGCCGCCCAATGGATTGCGCGTGCATTATCGGGTGGTGATCGAGATCGAGGGCGGCCAGCGGCCGGCCTGCGTCGCCGAGGTGATCGGGCTGCACTATCGCTGAGACGAAACTTCAGTCGATGATGTGGTAGCCGCCGTCGACGTAGAGCACGCCGCCCGTGATCAGCTTGGCCCCATCGAGTGCAAGGAACGCCGTTGCCTTTCCGACGTCATCGATGCTGACGAGGCTCCGCGACGGCGCCTGCGACTGCGCCTTGTCCATCAACTCGTCGAACTCCGGGATGCCCGACGCCGCGCGGGTCGCGAGCGGTCCCGGCGAGATGGCGTGGACGCGAATCCCTTTCGGGCCGAGTTCGGCCGCGATGTAGCGCACCGCGGCCTCGAGAGCCGCCTTCGCAACGCCCATGACGTTGTAATTCTTCACCACCATCTGGCTGCCGTAATAGGTCATGGTGAACATGGTGCCGCCGTTCTTCATCAACGGCTCGGCCAGATGCGCCATCCGCATGAACGACCAGCACGAAACGTCCATGGTCTTCTGAAAGCCCTCCCGGTCGACATCGACCACGCGGCCATGCAGCGCCCCCTTGGGCGAAAAAGCGATGGAATGGAGCAGAAAATCGAGCTGGCCCCATTCCTTCGCGATGCGGTCGAATACTTTCTCGGTTTCGCCCTCGACCATGACGTCCAGCGGCATGAAGATCGGAGATTCCAGTGTCTTGGCGAGCGGTTCGACGTGCTTCTTGGCCTTGTCGTTCAGATAGGTGACAGCGAGGTCCGCCCCCAACGCCCGAAACGCCTTGGCGCACCCCCACGCAATGGACTGATCGTTGGCAATGCCGACGATCAAACCCTTCTTGCCCTTCAGCGCGATGCTGGCTTCGGGATAAACCGGGATGTTCATGATGCTCTCTCGCGTTTCAATTCAGACGATTGCCGGTTCAGGAGCAGCGCCAGGGCGTGCTGCGCAATCATCAGCTCCTCATCTGTGGGAATAACGTAGACCGGAATCCGGCTGTCAGATCGCGAAATCCTGCTCGCAGGTTTGGCATTCTCGGTCGGGTCGAGTGCAACGCCAAGCCAGGCCAACCTCTCTGCAACGCGGGCGCGGATCGAGACCGAGTTTTCGCCGATCCCGGCGGTGAAGACGAATGCGTCAAGGCCCTGCAGGGCCGCCGCCAGCATGCCGGCATTGAGACCAATCCGGTAGACGAAATAATCGACCGCAAATGCGGCGCGCGGATCCTTGCTGGCTTCAAGCTCGCGCATGTCATTGCTCACGCCGGACAAGCCCCTCAGGCCGCAGTCGCGATACAGGAAATTCTGTACCTGCGAAGCCGACATGCCCTTTTCAGCGATCAGGTAGAGCAACACGCCGGGATCGAGTTGGCCCGGCCGCGTTCCCATCGCAAGCCCGTCGAGAGCGGTAAAGCCCATCGTGCTCTCAACGCTTTTTCCTGCCTTCATCGCGCACATCGAGGCGCCGCTGCCGAGATGGGCGACAATTACGCGCCCGTCTGCGATCTCGGGCGCAACCTGCGGCAGGCGTTTTGCAATGTACTCGTAGGACAGGCCATGGAAGCCGTAGCGCCTGACGCCTTCGGCATGGAGCTGGTAAGGGATTGCATAATAGTCGGCGAGCGCATCGTGGTCGCGATGGAAGGCCGTATCGAAGCAGGCGACCTGCGGTAGCGCCGGAAAATTGCTCAGGATCGTCCGGATCGGAGCCAGGTTATGCGGCTGGTGCAACGGTGCGAGCGACACGTAGCGTTCGAGCCTGGTCACCACGGCATGGTCTATCAGCACCGGGCGCGCATAATCCGGGCCGCCATGCACGACACGGTGGCCGACGGCAATCGGGTGGATATTGAGTTCGTCGCGCAGCCAGGCGCCGGCGACCGACATCGCCGCCGTGACATCGGCAACCGCCTCGATTGGATAAGCCCGGTCTGCCATCGTATCGCCGGTCGCGCCGCTGGCGCGCAACCGCGGACGGCTGCCGATGCCGTCCATCTGTCCCTTGACCTGCCGCCGGAGTGCCCCCTCGCCTTCCACCGAGAAGACCTGGAATTTTACGCTGGACGAGCCGGCATTGACGACGAGGATCGTATCCATGGCGGTCACGCTGCGGCGATCGGAGTGCTCTTGCGACGCGAATCGGCCTGAAGCGTGGCAATGGCCGCGGAGGCCATGCGCGACCGCGGCGAATCCGCGCGCGACGTCAGCACGACCGGTACGCGCGCCCCGAGCACGACGCCGGCGCCGTCGGCCTTGGCGAAATAAGTGAGGTTCTTCGCCAGCATATTGCCGGATTCCAGGTCCGGCACGACGAGGATCTGTGCCCTGCCGGCGACTTCCGACTTGATGCCCTTGATGCGTGCCGCCTCGACATCGATCGCATTGTCGAAGGCCAACGGTCCGTCAAGCAGCGCGCCGGTGATCTGCTTGCGGTCCGCCATCTTGCACAGTGCTGCAGCTTCGATGGTGGACGGGATTTTCGAGGTGACTGTCTCCACGGCCGAGAGGATCGCGACCCGTGGTGTCGTGCCGAAACCGGCCCGGTTGAAGAGGTCGACGGCGTTCTGAATGATATCCCGCTTGGCATCGAGATCGGGCGCGATATTGATCGCGGCGTCGGTCACGAAGATAGTATCTTCATAGGCCGGCACATCCATGACGAAAACGTGGCTGATGCGGCGGTCGGTGCGCAGTCCGCCATCCTTTGCCGTAACAGCGCGCATGATCTCGTCGGTATGGAGACTGCCCTTCATCAGGACCTCGCCCCTGCCTTCATGGATCAACTGCACGCCGCGGGCGGCCGCGGCTGCCTCCGTAGGCGGTGTGTCGACGATCTCATAGCCGGAGATGTTGAGGCCATGGTGCACGGCTACATCCTTGATCTTCGCCGCAGGCCCGACAAGGATCGCCTTGATGATCCCCGCTTCCGCGGACTCTATAGCGCCACGCAACGAGCTCTCGTCGCATGGATGCACAACGATGGTCGCTGCCGAGGGAACGCTCTTGGCTGCCGCGATCAGGCGGTCATATTTCGCCCCCGGCTGCTTCGGGGTGGCTTCGGCTGGCATGACGCTCATGGCTTCACTCCGAATCCGGCAATGCGGACGCTGGCCTTGGATATCGGATCGAGGAACCATTCGCCCGATCCCGTGGCGTATTCATCGGAGGGTGTAGAGCCGAAGGCCTTGATCTAGGTCAACGCTGCAACCGCCCTCGCACGGGCCGCGACCGGCGCTGCTGGCCCGAGCCAATTGTTCGCTCCCATTGACATAGATCAATTCCGCTGTCGCCACGTCAATCCTAGCTTGCGGCAGTAAACGCTGGCGCTTGCCCGGGTGTCTCATCCGGTCCGGCTGCGCAAACAAGCAAATTGAAGCAACGGGAGACGCATCATGAAGGGCAGCGCTGCGCTCAAGAAGGACG
>JAEZEU010000320.1 GCA_023432885.1 Pseudomonadota bacterium
GGGTCTCCTAAACACTCACGGATAGCGACGAGCTGCCCTGCGCCGGGACTGCGTTCGCCTGACGCTGGATCATCTGCTCGAGGAAATTGTAGGACGATATCGCGGCCGTCGACGCGCTGGATGCCGGCGGTCTGGTCATCGTCGAGCCGTCGGTATTGGTGACGGTGGTTTCGCTTGCACCATCCAGCGCCCGCTGCAGCGGATCGTTGGAATCACCGTTGGCGCCATCATCCGCATCATGTCGGTTTTGATGGCGTTGGCGTGTCAGCATTGCCGAGGCCAACTCGGTTTCTGAAACTGAGCCGTCGCCGTCCTTGTCGAGCTTGCCGAACACGTCGTCCGCTTGCGTGAGATTGGTGCCGCCGGCGCCCAATGCGTCCTCGAATTCGCTCTTGGTGATCTTGCCGTCCCTATCGGCGTCGATGTGCAAGAACATATCCTTCAACGCATCCCCGCTGCTTATCGGCACGAACAGCGATCCGGATTGGCTTTGCGCGGCTAGCAGCGCGCTCCAGGTCTCAGGTGATAGCTGCGCGCCGCCTCCTGCCGCGGGAGCTGCGCTCGTGCCGGTCGAGGTTGCAGCATCCGCCTGGAAGGCGAACAGGTTGGGCTGGTCCTGACCGGAGCCTGCCGATGGCGTCTGTTTCGACGACAGCAGACCAAACAGGCTGTCGATCGCGGACGTGGCGGCGCCAAGGGCGAACATCATGACGAAGCCTCCAACACGGCCGCGGTGCGCGGCGCACAACTATGCGCCGAAACCGCAGCAAATGCCGTGCCATCGGAAAAAACCCAGCAAAATAAAGGACCCGTCGCACTCCGGCGGAACCAAAGCCCCGGCAACAAGTGCCCGGTGCGGCAGAAATTTCCGCCCACAAGGAAGCCGTGGCCACATTGCTCGACAGGGGCTCACCGTGTTACGCGACACCTTTGCGACCCGCCAGATGTTCCGGAAGCGCCATGTCCCAGCCGTTTGCGCCACGTCCCCTCGTCATCGCGCCCTCGGTGCTCGCCTCGGACTTTTCCAGGCTGGGCGAGGAAGTCCGCAGCGTCGATGCCGCCGGCGCCGACTGGATCCATCTCGACGTGATGGACGGCCATTTCGTGCCGAACATTTCCTACGGACCCGATGTCATCAAGGCGATGCGGCCACATACAAAGAAGATATTCGACGCCCACCTGATGATCGCGCCCTGCGACCCTTATCTCGAGGCGTTTGCGAAGGCCGGCTGCGACCACATCACCGTGCATGCCGAGGCCGGCCCGCATTTGCATCGCTCGCTGCAGGCGATCCGCTCGCTCGGCAAGAAGGCCGGCGTTTCGCTCAACCCGGCGACTCCCGCAAGCGCCATCGAATATGTGCTTGATCTCATCGACCTGGTGCTGGTCATGTCCGTCAACCCGGGATTCGGCGGACAGGCCTTCATTCCCTCGGCGCTCGGCAAGATCAGGGACATCCGCGCGATGACCGCAGGACGTCCGATCGACATCGAGGTCGATGGCGGCGTCAGCCCTGATGTCTCGGGCCAGCTTGCCGCGGCCGGCGCCAACGCCTTTGTCGCCGGCTCGGCCGTGTTCAAGGGCGGCACGACGGAAGCCTACAGGGCGAACATCGCCGCGATCCGCGATGCCGCGCTGGCCGCGCGGGGTGAGGCGATTTGAACAACCGCATAGCCCCTGTGGCAACGACTACCCGCCGTCACACTTCCTCATTGTCACAGCGCGGTTTCACCTGAGTTATGCAAGTTCATTGTCACTCTCCCGGAGAGAGAGGGCGCAGGGAAAGCCGGGCGCCGACTTCGCCGCAGTCCCGTCTGCGAAGGTCGTGAAAGAAAGCACAGGAGTTAACTGCGGGTACAGCCTGGACCGACCAGTGCCAGTGATTTGCCCGACGAGACAAGCCAGACGTGAAATCAGAATATGAGTTGACGCAGCTAAGTTAGTCCCAAGCCGCCATCGACGGCGAGAACCTGGCCCGTCGTCCACTGCGAGGCGGGGCTCGCAAGCTGAACAATCCAATGCGCAACGTCGTCGGGAACGCCGCGTCGGCCGAGCGGGATTCTTCTGCGTTCTTCTTCCTTGACGGCCTCCGCCTGTTCCGCGGACAGCCCCATCATCCCGGTCAAGGCGCCGGATTCCGTGGGGCCGGCCGCCACCGCATTCACCCTTATCCCGAGCGGCGCGAGTTCGAGCGCCCAGCAACGAGTCAGGTGTTCAAGCGCCGCCTTGCTGCCGGCGTAGTGGGACAGTCCCGCCGCCGGCCGGTGGCCGAAGGTCGAGGAGACGTTAATGATGCTGCCCTGCGTCGCTTTCAGATAAGGGAGGGCGGCGCTGGCCAGAAGGCTCGGACCGAGCACATTGACGGCAAAGATGTCTGCGATCCGATCGGCCGCCGCATCCGATAAGGGAAGGATGGCGCCCGCGCCGGCGTTGTTGACGAGCGCATCCACTCTGCCCCACCGCCCGACCGCCTCGGAGATAGTCCGCCTGGCATCTTCAGCAGAGGAGCTATCCGCAATCACGCCCGCGATGTTCCTATGCTCCGACATCGTTTGCTCGACGGGCGCCGCGCGGCGACCGGTGATGAGCACCTTATCGCCCTGGTTGGCGAAACGGAGCGCGGCTGCCCGCCCGATGCCAGAGCCGCCGCCCGTGATGATCACGACTTTTTCGTTCTGCATGTTCGTTCGCCTCATCGCTCCCTAAAGCTCGATGCATTCAAAGCGGGCATGAATATCGCTTTCGTTCGATGACCAGGCTGAGCGAGGGCCGAACTCCGTAGCGTTACGAGTACGGCCCCAAAGCGGTCAGTAGTCCCAGAAGGCTGGCACATAACGGAACGCGTTGCCGTCGACCGCCACCCGCCCGACGGACGGGAATGGCAAGTGAGTGGCCACCAGCATCTCGCCGGTCTCGGCCAGCTCCCGCAAGAGACGGACCCTAACGCGCGCCGCCTCCTCGGGGTCGTGCTCGAATCCATTGTGCCAGCCGGGCTGCTCGAACCCGACCGTAAACACCGCATCGCCGGCGAACGTCAGCGCGTCGCGACCGGACGCCAGGCGGACCACGCTGTGCCCTGGAGTGTGGCCACCGGTGCGACGGACGACGACGCCCGGCGCCACCTCGTGCTCCTCATCGAACTGCCGTAGCTGGTTGTGGTATTCTTTCATGAACCGCTTGGCGGCCGACCGAAGCGCGTCCGGAAATCCCGCCGGCATGGCGGTGTGGGAGAAATCGGGCGACTCCCAGAACCTGACCTCGGCGGCCGCCACGTGGATCAACAGGTCCGGACGTAATCGGTCCTTCACGCCGTCTACGAGCAAACCGCCAATGTGGTCCATGTGCATGTGAGTCAGCACCACGTCCGTCACGGACCCAAGATCGATGCCGGCGGCGTCCAGCCGCTTGATCAGCTGCCCGGCCCGCGGCAGATGCAAGTCTGGATCGCCCCCAAGTCCGGCGTCGACGAGAATGGTCCGATTGGCGCTACGCACCAGGACCGCGTTCAGCGCCCAGTCGAAAGCATCCGGCGGCAGGAACATGTCGTTCAGCCAAGCCGCCCGGCTGGCCGGGTCGGCATTGTGACCCAACATCTTGGTGGGAAGCGGCAGGACCCCATCGCTGACGACCAGCACGTCAATCTCGCCGACTCGCAACGCGTAGCGCGACGGAACGAGTTCTTCGGGCCTGGATGGAACGGGGTATGCCGTGCTCTGTAGATTCATCTTCGCCTCCTGTTTGGTGTTGCGGATCACCTGATTCATCTTGAAGACTCCTGTTTGATCTTGAAGGATGGTTCTCAGCAGCCTCCGTTCCCGCGCGGCCGGCGTGGTCAATGCTGGTGAGGTGTTCAGAGGTCGGTCACGCGTTCCGGATCGGCCGAGGCGAGTGCCGCCGCGCGCTCGGCCTTCGGCGGATAGATCCAGACAGTGTTGATCTCCTGCTTGGTCTTCTTGGCCACGTCGCCGACCATCTCCACCTTGCGCTCCCAGCCGCGCGTGAACAGCGCGCCGGCTTCGCCAAGATCGAGGCAGGTGACGTAAGCCTTCTGGTGATAACGCTTGGTCGGAATACCCAGCAGCTCGGCCGCGGCATTGTTGCCGGCAAAAGCGCCCATCCGCGTAGCGTGCTGGCACGACATCAGCGCGTAATTTCCGTCATCGTCACAGGCGGCGCGGGCGGCATCGCCGGTGGCGAAGACGCCATCCACTTCCGGCACGCGCAGATCGCGGTCGACCAGCAGCCGGCCGAAATTGTCGCGTTCGGCAGGGATCTGCTGGGTCAACGGCGCGGCGCGCATGCCGGCCGCCCAGATCACGGTTTCGGTTTCAATGCGCTCGCCGCTCGAGAGGGTGACGCCGGATTCATCGAGCGAGGCAACGCCGGCGCCGAGCCGGGTCTCTACGCCGAGCTTGTTCAGGGCCTCCTGGATGATGGGCCGGGGGCCTTCGCCCATGTCAGGTGCGATCGCACTATTCCGGTCGACGATGATGACGCGCGGCTTGGACTTGTGTCCGAAAATCTCACGCAGCCGCGCCGGCAGCTCCGTTGCCGCCTCGATGCCGGTGAAGCCGCCGCCGGCGACGACGATCGTGTCGCGGCCGTTCATGGCCGGCCGGTCGGCGAGATCGTGCAGATGCTTGTCGAGCGCGATTGCATCATCGAGCGAGTCGACGGAAAAGGCGTGCTTGGCGAGGCCCGGAATGTTCGGACGGACCAGCCGGCTTCCGGTAGCGACGACGAGGCGATCGTAAGAGAGCAGGCTATTCGTGCCGTTGGCGGCCGCGACCTTCAGCGTGCGAGACTTGGTGTCGACCTCCGCGACGCTGCCTTGGACATAGGCGACGTCGATAGCCTTGAGCACGCCGAGCAGCGGCGCCGTCAGGGTCTCAGGCTTGGATTCGTAGAGCCGCGGGCGGACCACGAGCGTTGGCGCAGGGGCAATCAGCGCGATCTCAAGCTGCTGTGGCGAGACGCCGTGAATGTCGCGTAGACGGGCCGCGGAAAGCGCGGCGTACATGCCGGCGAAGCCGGCGCCGATGATGATTAGTCGCATAGTTCGCTCCTTGGTTTGCTGCTCTTGGAAAGTCCGTGCGGCTCCGCCGCTGCTCCTTCAAGGGCAGCGTTCGGTAACGATACGAAGAGGGAATGCGAATGCTGGCGTTAAGGCGCGCCGCAGCGTGGCAGCGGCGAGCCGGGCGGCCAACCGTGGCGGAAGACGATTGGCTGGTCGGCTTTGGGGTCCCAGTCCCGGTAACCAAGACCGGATCCGCTTCTGGTCATGATCGTAACCAGCGGCTGCGCCGCTTGTGCTGAAGGTGGCGCAATCTCCACCTCCTCACCTGCCGCGGAAGTGAAGCGAACGGCCAGAGAGAGGCCGTAGAAGACCGCAGGGGCAACGACGCGGCGTGGCGATCGGATTGCAAGTGGTTTGGCGAAGCTCTTCCAGGTCATTTTTTTCTCCGCTGTTCCTGATCGACGCCGACTAGGCGGAGATGAAGGAAAGAATCTCGGTGTTGATGAAGTCGGCATGTGTCGTGCACAGGCCGTGCGGCAGAAGGTCGTAGATTTTTAGCGTGCTGCGCTTCAGTAACTGCGCCGACAGGGGTGCGGAATCGGCGACCGGTACGATTTGATCGTCACCACCATGCAGGACGAGCGTTGGGTGAGTGATGCTTTTCAGATCCTCGGTGAAGTCCGTTTCCGAAAAAGCCTTGATGCCGTCATAGTGGGCCTTGGCGCTACCCATCATGCTTTGGCGCCACCAATTCCAGATCACGGCCTGCGATGGTTCTGCGCCAGGTCGGTTATAGCCGTAGAATGGACCGCTCGCGAAGTCTCTGTAGAACTGCGCCCTGTTGGCGGCGAGTTGCTGGCGCAGGCCGTTGAACACTTCTATGGGCAGGCCACCCGGATTGGCCTCCGTCTTCAGCATCAGCGGCGGCACCGCACCGATCAGGACCAGCTTCGCGACGCGATTTTTGTCATGGCGTGCAACATAGCGCGTGGCCTCACCGCCTCCCGTGGAATGACCAATGTGAATGGCATTCCGAAGATCAAGGTGCTCGACGACCGCTGCGACATCGGCTGCGTAGTGATCCATATCGTGACCATCACTCACCTGCGTCGAGCGGCCATGACCCCGGCGATCATGGGCGATGACACGGTACCCCTTGCCAACGAAGAAGAGCATCTGGTTATCCCAGTCGTCGGCCGTCAGTGGCCAGCCGTGGTGGAAAACGATCGGCTGGGCGGATTTCGGCCCCCAGTCCTTGTAGAAAATCTGGACGCCATCGTTGGTGGTGACGGAGATCATGGGATCGGTCCCTTGAGTTCGTGTGTCGCTCTCTCAGCGTGGGCACGACGATCTCTAGCGAACCTGGCGCTTCGCTGCCCCAGCGCGATTGCCGTGGCTGTAGAGCGATTGCTATTACCGGCTGCGCTTTCGCCAATCGCTCGGGGTTTCGCCGGTCAGCTTCCTGAACGCCGCGGCAAAGGCGGTCTGCGAGGAATAGCCAAGCGCCGCAGCGATGGAGACGACCGGCTCCTCGCTGTCACGCAGCATGTTCTGGGCCTGCTCGAGCCGGTGCTGCCGCAGCCAGGCATGCGGGGAAAGCCCAGTGCTTTCCTTGAAGGCGCGGCAGAAGTGGAAGCGCGAAAGGCCGGCATCAGAAGCGAGCGCATCGAGGGAGACGTCCGCATTGCTATCTGAGCGCAACCGCTCAATCGCTCGAAGCAGGACCTTCGGGGACAGGCCACCCATGGTCGGCTGGAACGCGGTTGGCGAACCTGTGTGCGCAGCCAGCAGGCGCGTCGCCAACAGATCTATCAGCTGATGCCGGAACAGCGTATCCAGTGCCCCATTGCCCTCCAGCGCGTCCGCAGCGCTCAAGAGCAGTCGGGACGTAATAGGGTCAGGATGCGCCGTCCTCTCCAGCAGGTCGGCCGGTTTGGCGGTCCCGGCTTCCCCTGCGACGCGCCTCAGTGTTGCATCCGGAAGATATAATTGAACTACATCGACGGGCTTCGGAATATCCCATCGGGAGGTCGATCCTTCCGGGATGATGATCACGACTCCGGGACGGAACGTCCCGATCGCAACCGACTTTCCCGACCGCCGCTGCATGCGCTGCATAACGCCGTTGTACGCCATGATCACGTGGTGGCTCATGGGTCCGACGATGTCGTGCAGTGGATCATGTTTCCAGTGTGCGATTCCGGCTCCAGAGGAGTCCAATGCCATGCGAGTTGGTTCAGTCCTGAGCACGCGCGCCATCTCCACGTCGGCGGCGCGCCGCTGAGCTATCGAACTGTCGTCCGGCTGCGCGCCCGACGCGGTTGGCAAGCCTGTGTGCGAGGGATTGCGCATGAGTGCGGTGATTCCGGTCATTGCGTCGCTCCTGACCGCTTTACGTTCCGATCAGCTGTCCGTATTTGTACGGGTCGACGGCGTTTCTATGCGCTCGGAAGGCTCCGCGTCTTTCCTGAAGCTGCGCTGGTTTGTCGGATCCTGCTCCAAGCAAGCGCCTGCTTTCACAAACGCATGATGCCGGCGAGGGCTGCGGAGGCATCGAATGAAGATCGCGCGAGGGACATTCAAGTCCGTTGAAATCGCTGGCGAAAACGTCCTGCGACGACGGGTGCGGCAGGCTGTCACAAGACTATCGCTCCTGGGAGCAAGTCTGGACCATTGCTTGCGGATATCGGATAATTCGGCGCTGGCGTCCCAAGCTCCGGTGCTGCCTCACAACCGAGAACTGCTCCAATGACACAGCCGAGTAATTTCGCGCAGAAAGTCGGACGGTTTCTGCACCTGAAGGCTTCGCCACCCACGCTGGTCACGCGTTCGCTGCGCAGCGCCGAACTCGCCGCCACCGAGACCCGCGATGATCATCCCATCGGCCGGCTTTCCGATTCGATGCTCTCGGAGGACGCCTATCTCGTCAGTCTCAAACTTCGCGATTTCGACGATTGCGAGTGCTGGGAGCGCGGCCGATGCGTGATCAAAAGCGATATCCGCGCCGGGGCCACCTACCTGTACGACCTGACGCGCGACCCGCGCTACGTCATCGACAAGCCATTCCATTCTCTGTTTTTCTACCTCCCCCGTTCGGCGCTGGACGACATGGCGAGACAACACGGCGCGCCGCGAATCGGTGAACTGGCCTATCAGCCTGGCATCGGTCATGACGATGCGACGGTCCGTCATATCGGTGCATCCTTCCGAGCAGCCTTGGGCCAACCCGATGAGGCCAACCAGCTATTCATCGATCACATGATGCTCGCGCTCACGGCACACGTTGCCGGCGCATACGGGGGGCTGCGACGCTCCGCCGAGCCGGCACGCCGCGGACTTGCGCCATGGCAACTCAAGCGCGCCTGCGAAAGGCTGGAGTCCGATCTTCGCGGAAAGTTTTCGCTGAAAGAGATTGCGGCCGACTTCGATCTGTCCGTCAGTCATTTCTCGCGAGCTTTTCGTGCCTCCACCGGTTTGCCGCCGCATCAGTGGCTGCTTCGCCAGCGCGTGAATACGGCAAAGCAGTTGATGAGGGTGCGCGACCTGTCACTGTCGGAGATCGCTATATCGGCCGGGTTCGCCAATCAAAGCCACTTCACGCGGGTGTTTTCTTCGATGGTTGGCATTAGTCCGGGGGTTTGGCGCCGCGAGGCAAGGGGCGCGCCGGACGGCGAAACCTGAAGAGTCAGGGCGCTCGCCGCTCAGCGGCGCCTCTTCTGTGAGAGGGCATAGGCGGCACACCGCACCGCAAACATCTCGTCGGGCGGATAGCCGATTCCCTCGGCAAGATTGGCCGGATTGAATGCGAGTTCGTCGCACGCCGCCCTTGGTTCAAAGCCTGTTATCACGATCGTTCCGAGACGTACCTGTTCGCGCGCGTCCTCATTTGGCCAGCGAAGCGTGACATCCATGACCGGATCGCCGGGATGGTCCAGCAAGGCCATCAAGCTGAACCTGACGTCGCGTGCCGCGATCCGACATTCCAGTTCCTCATGCAGCAAGTTGGACGCCCTCGCCGCGGTCAGCCTGTCTTCCTGGCCCACGGGCGCGACCCTGAACTTGATGAAGCGTGTCTCCCCCCTTGCATTCGTGGCGGGAAAGGCGTGCACACCCCAATAGGTCGTCCAGGCAAGGCTGGCAGGCGGCGGATGCGCGGCAAGGTAACTTGCCTGCCGCAGCGTTTCAGGATTGGCGGCGGAGAATGCCTCGATCTCCGCCATGTTCAATTGGCCGTCTGATCCAGGTATGCGCACCTGCAGGAAAGCCAGCATCTGGTCGCACGTTCTCGAAAAATGAACCGGGGCACTTTGCGTCAAAATCTCCGATCGCTGACCTTCGCTGCCGATCCGGAAGCCGAAGCCGCGCAGCACGGGCCTGTGATTGTCCGCCGCGTCGGAGTTGCCGCGATCGACTGAGAAGCGGGCCAGCAGCCTGGATGGTTGGATCAAGCTGCGGCATTTGGTGATCTCCTTTGCCTGATCCGACGGAGCGTAGGTGCCACGAACGCATCGGCCCACGGCGAAGCTTGCCCGCGCCTTTGGGGGCAAACCGGCGATTGCCTTCAGGGCTTCGACGATGGATGCTGGCGCAACAGCGCCGCTCTCGGACTCGGGCAGGAGGAACTCCGGATTTGAACTAGGGGATTCGTTTGTTGCCCCAAACCAAAACGAATTTCTTCTCCAAAGAGGACATGCCTTGTCCAATTCTGCGACAAATCCCGCCTTCGCTTTACTCACCTCGCAACCGGTTGGAGGATCAGCATCGCCGGAAATGGAACAAGCGATGCAGATACGGGTTGGTAGCTCGAAGGAAATCCGTGGGTCGCCCGATGGAAAATGCCACCCTCGCCCCCGAGGCAGTCAGCCACCATGAGACGACGCGCAAGCCGCACGTTGTCGTCCCGGCGGCCCGGCCCCGCTTTCCCGATGTGCTGGCCGAGATCACGCGCGCGCAGCCGCTGACGATGCTGGGCGTCGCTTTCATCGCCGGGCTGATCCTCGGCTGGCGCCGCTAGGGCCACGCAATCCGTCCCCCCTCAGCGCGCCGCCGTTTCCACAGGACGGAAGTAGAACGGCTCGCTCGGCAGCGAGCCGTAGACGAATGGCTCCTGCTGTCGTCCTGTGGCCGCCAGCACGTCGTCCCGGACGAAGCGGAACAGCATCGAAATTTCAAGACCCGGCTGTCTCAGGCGCCCGAGGAGTGCCTTCATGAACGGGCTGTTGCCCTCGTCGCCGTCGTTGGCGACCTGGCCGGCCTTCGCCGCATAGGCGATCATCGTCCCGCCCTCGGGCTCCACCCGAGCAAGTCCGCTTCCGATCGAGCGCGTGCTGTTGGTAAGGCGCATCTGCGGCGCAAATGGATTGTTGCGGCACGCATCCAGCACGATCAGCCGAAGTCCGCGCGTTCCCTCGATCGCGGTCGAAAGCTCGTCGATCGAGACGGCCTCCAGGCGAACGTCGCGATCCGTCCTGAACTGTGCATCGACAGGCACCAGCCAGTTGATGCCGCCCATTTCGATGCCATGGCCGGCAAAGTAGATGACGGCCCAATCGGCCCGCTCGGCCTCCCTTGCGAAGTCCCGCAAGGCCGCAAACATCTGCTCGCGCGTCTGGTCGCGCAGCAGCGTGACCTTGCGGAAACCAAGCGCATCAAGCTCCGCAGCCAGCGCTTCGGCGTCGCGCCCGGAATTGTTGAGCGCGGGGACGCTTCTGTAGGCGGCGTTGCCGATCACCAGTGCGATGCGGTTGACAAGCTGCGGGTTGCTGGGCGGGCCGAGTGCCGGCGATTGCTCGTTCGACGGCGCGAGCTTGCTGTCGAGTTCGCGCAACAACTGCTCGGCCTCGCGTAATGCGTCGGCCGCATCCATGCTGGACAGCGGCAGTTTGCGGGCAGTCGCCAGCGCGCCCCTGGCAACAGCCATGTCGCCCGTGCGCGATGCTGCCAGACTCCTGAGCGCGAACGCCTCCGCATTTTGCGGATCGATCTTGATGAGCGCGGCGAGTGCCGCAAGCGCGTCCGGATAGCGCCGCAACGCGACCAGCGCCTTGCCGTGCAACAGGCCGATATCGGCAGCCGCCTTTTGTGGCGAGAAGTCGCCGATATTGCGAGTGGATTTCGCCAGCCCGACTTGCTGGAATGCTTCGTCGGGGCGTCCGAGTTGCAACAGGAAATCGGCCTGGTTGATGAAATTGTAAACGTTGCCGGGCTGTAGCCTCGCTGCCTGATCGAGATCAGCCCTCGCCTGCGCGCTGGCGCCGGTTCGGACATGGATCGAGGCGCGACAGCGCAACGCGCCTGCGCGGTCGTTGTTGTTCGTCGCGACCGCCAGCGCCCTCGTGGAATCGACGATGGCGAGGTCGTATTGCCCAAGCCCGCCGCGAATCACCGCTCGCGCCAGCCAAGGATCGAAGAACGATGGATTCTCCTCGAGCGAGCGATCGCAGTTAACAAGCGCATTTCGATAATCGTGATGCAGGAGATAGTTGTAGCAACGGCTGTAGTAAGCCGCCGCGCGCTCCTGCTTTGCGATGCCGGGCGTGTTGATGATGGCCGTACACGCCGCAAGCCCGGCGGCGCCATCATCCTTGCGGCAAGTGTCCCAGAGCTTTGCGCGGGCACCGGTCGCGGCCGGAGCGGACCAACCGGAGCCGAGCAGCATTGCGGCCACGAGCAGCAGGCTCACGAAAAGCCTTGCCAGCGGGAGCCGACCTACTTCAATCCGGAGCGGGATCATGGATCTGCACCCCGCCCCGCTCAGTGCGATGGAGATGGAGCATGGGGGCGTCCGACCGGAGCGAGCGATGCAGCGTCTTGGCCGAACACTTTCGCGGCCCGGCCGCTCATGATGATCATCGCCGTTCCGACCATCAGGAAGATCGATCCGATGAATCCCAGAATGATCGGCATGAACCAGAGCCTGAACACGTCCCGGATCGCTGCGGAACGGGGCTCGTCCGGATCGTAGAGAACCGAGACGGTTTGGCCGGTGCGATATCCGGGCGGATTGCTGCGAAAGCTGGACTCGAATTCGACGGTGCGGCCCTCCACCGTCTGGAATCGCACGACGGGCGCAAACAGATAGCCGGCGTTGTCGCTATCGCGCATGCGCACCATCTCGACCACCTTGCCCTCTGCTTCGACAGAATGTGCGATCCACGCCTTAATGGACGACACCGACCAGGCGGCGCTGAGCAGCAGCAAGAATCCAATCGGCAGTAGGACGAATTTGCCGAGGCGGCGGAGAAATACGACGGGATCCGGCATGATGAAAAAATCCTGTGGCGCAATCGGCAATCTGAGATCGATGTATGTCTATGGATCGGCCAACGGGTTCACCGGCACGGTCCAAGTGCCGCACCCGTTGCCTACCACCGCCGATCTGCCCTTCAGGCGCTGCAACGAAATCGCCGCCGTTATTCCCGCTTGACCAACCCATAATTCAAAGGTTATAGATTAATTAATAACCAACGGGTTATCGATTTCGGATGTCGGACGCTCATGATGTTCTGTTCCGCACGCTTGCCGACCCCAGTCGGCGGGCGATCTTCGAGCGTCTGTGCCGCGACGGCGAGCAGACGGTTGGCGCCCTCACCGCGCGGGCCGGAATCTCGCAGCCGGCGGTCTCGAAGCATCTTGGAATGCTCAAGCAGGCCGGGCTGGTGCGCGACCGGCACGAGGGGCGAAAGACGCATTACAGCGCGCAGCTCAGCGCGCTGGCTCCGCTGATCGACTGGACGAGCCAGCTAACGGGGTTCTGGCAGAAACGGTTCGATGACCTGGAGGACCTGCTGAAGAGGATGGATCAATGACTGCCACGCCAACCGGACAGTGCACCGTCATCGTCGAACGCGACATCGCCCATCCCCCGGAAAAGCTCTGGCGCGCGCTGACGCAGCCGCACCTGATCGAGGAATGGCTGATGAAGAACGATTTTGCACCGCGCGTGGGGCATCGCTTCAATCTGCGCGGCGATTGGGGCGGCGTGCTGGATTGCGAGGTGCTCGTCATAGAGTCGGAGAAAGAGCTTTCCTACACTTGGAATTTCCGGCACGAGGACGCGGCCTTCAACCTCGAAAGCGTGGTGACGTTCACGCTGACCCCGACAGCCATGGGCACGCGTCTGCGTATGGAGCAGACGGGCTTTCGCCCCGATCAGAAGCAGGCCTTTGGCGGCGCCCATGCCGGATGGAAGCAGTTCCTTGACAAGCTGGAGCAGGTTTTGGCCCGGGCGCCA
Organism: Pseudomonadota bacterium; assembly: GCA_023432885.1. Classification (GTDB taxonomy): domain Bacteria; phylum Pseudomonadota; class Alphaproteobacteria; order Rhizobiales; family Xanthobacteraceae; genus Bradyrhizobium. The sequence goes on from JAEZEU010000320.1 coordinate 13,251, forward strand.
TGAGATCGCATTGCGGGTTGTAAAAAGTAGGACCGATCGAATGAACTGGAGCAAGTTGATCCGACAGACCCACCGCTGGCTCTCGATTGCCTTTACGCTGGCCGTCATCATCAACATCGTTGCGATGATGCAGGAGAAGCAAGCCGTGTGGGTGGGCGTGCTCGCACTGATCCCACTCATCCTGCTGCTGTTCAGCGGCCTCTATATGTTCGCGCTGCCCTATGCTGCCAAATCGCATAATGCGGAGCAGTTTCGCAGGGTCGATTGAGCAGAGATGCTGGATCTCGCAGGGCTCAACCATTCCCACGCAGCACCACTGAAGTGATGTGAACACATGGTCGAACGGTCCTCGAAGAAGCCGGCCAAGGCCGCAAAGCCCACCGGCGCAAAGCCGACCCTCCTCTCGGGCGGAAATCCGCAGATCGCGAAGGGTGAAGGCGACGCGCCCGTGCAGGCTTACATCGCAGCGATGCCCGGCTGGAAGCGCGATATCGGGCACCGCGTCGATGCGCTGATCGTGCGCACCGTCCCCGGTGTGCACAAGGCGGTGAAATGGAATACGCCGTTCTACGGCATCAAAGGCCAAGGCTGGTTCCTCGGCTTTCATTGCTTCACGAAATACGTCAAAGTGACCTTCTTCCGCGGCACGTTGTTGCGCCCTCTCCCGCCTGGCGAGTCCAAGCACAAGGAAGTGCGCTATCTCGACATTTATGAGGGCCAGTTCGACGAAGATCAGTTTATCGATTGGGTGAAGCAGGCGAGCCAATTGCCCGGCGAGCGGCTGTGAGCGCCCCGGTCATGCAGAAAGCACCATCAGCGATGAAGAATGCGAACACGACGAAGAGTGCTGCGGCCGAAGCGAAGGGCGAGCACTCCGCGGCCCGGCTGATCGACGCTCGGATCAAGAAGCTCGGCGATTGGCGCGGCGAGGCGCTCGCGCAGGTCCGCGCCATCATCAAACAGGCTGATCCCGACGTGGTCGAAGAGGTGAAATGGCGGAAGCCGTCGAACGGAATGCTGGGCGTTCCGGTGTGGGAGCACGACGGCATCATCTGCACGGGGGAAACCTACAAATCTGCCGTGAAATTGACTTTCGCCAAAGGCGCTTCGCTGAAGGATCAGTCAGGGCTGTTCAACGCCAGTCTCGAAGGCGGCACCCGCCGCGCCATCGACATCCACGAGGGCGCCAAAATCAATGAGAAGGCGCTTAAGGCGCTCATTCGCGAAGCGGTGGAATTGAACGTTTCGGCGCGCGCTCAGAAGAAACCGAAGGGCGCTTGACACCGTCCCACCGTGATCAAGCAAGACTCGCTGCGGATGTCCGCCCATGCGCACTCGTCTGCCCCGGTTGCCGGCTGCCTGGGCTTGCTAATTCGGATCAGGGGCGATCCAGCATTTCCCGGACCTTAAGCGCCAGCTTCGCCTGCGAAACCGGCTTCTCCAGCAAATCGACGCCCTCGTCGAGCCTTCCCTGGTGAACGATGGCGTTGCGCGAATACCCGGTCATGAAGAGAATCTTCAACCCGGGACGCATTTGCGCGGCACGGTTGGCGAGATCCCGCCCGTTCAATCCGGGCATCACGACGTCCGTGAGCATGAGATGGATCTTCGGTTCGTCCTGCAACAAGATCGTCAGGGCTGCCTGAGCGCTCGGTGCGGAAAGCACGCGATAACTGAGGTCACGCAGTGCATCGGTGACGTAGATCCGGAGATCCCTGTCATCCTCCACGACAAGAATAGTCTCGGTCGCGTCACCCTCGGCCACTGCAATCTCGGCCTCGGTATCCGCATCGGCGCTGCCATGGTGGCGCGGGAGGTAGATCTTGACGGTCGTACCGTGTCCAAGCTCGCTGTAGATCTTGATGTGCCCGCCAGATTGCTTCACGAACCCGTAGACTTGGCTCAGGCCCAAGCCCGTGCCCTGCCCCGGTTCCTTCGTGGTAAAGAAGGGCTCGAAGGCGTGATTGAGCGTGTCCGGTGTCATGCCCGAGCCCGTGTCGGTCACGCAAATAACGACATATTGCCCGGGCGAAAGCTCGGGATTTCTCCGGAAGTAATCCTCATCCGACGAAACATTGACTGCTTCAACGGTGAGCTTGCCCCCTGCGGGCATCGCGTCGCGGGCGTTGATCGCAAGATTGAGGATTGACGATTCAAGGTGATTGGCATCGACCTCCACCGTCCAAAGCCCTGCGCTGCCGACCGTTTGAACCTCGATACGCTCTCCCAAGGTTCGCTGGAGAAACTCCTGCAAGCCGCTAAGGAAATTGTTGACGTTGAGGGGCTTCGGACTGAGGGGCTGGCGGCGCGAGAACGCGAGCAGACGGCTGGTCAGCGCTGCAGCCCGCTGAGCGCCGCGCTTGGCATGCGATAGCGCGCGCGTGAGATTCACGTTGCCGCCGAGTTGGCGTGAGTGCCGTTCCGCAGTCTCGAGATTGCCGATAACGATCATCAGCAGATTGTTGAAATCGTGTGCGATGCCGCCGCTCAATTGGCCGATCGCTTCCAGCTTTTGCGAGGCGGCGAGTTGATCCTGCACCTGACGCAACCGGTCTTGCGTCTCCTTCCGCTCGGAAATATCCCGCGTCACCTTGGCAAAGCCGACGAGATTGCCGTCATCATCTTCAATACGGTCTATGACGACGGAAGCCCAGAATTTCGTGCCATCCTTGCGCACGCGCCAGCCCTCAGCCGCGAAGCGCCCTTTCTCGGTCGCTTCGGCAAGCGCTCGCGTCGGCACGCCGGCCTTTCGATCCTCCTCGGTATAAAACGTGCTGAAATGCTTTCCGATGATCTCTTCGGGCTTATAGCCTTTGATCTGGCGGGCTCCCGGATTCCACGTCGCAACATGGCCTGTCTTGTCGAGCTGGAAGATTGCATAGTCGACGACCGCCTCGATAAGCCGCCGGTAGCGGCGCTCACTCTCGAGCAGAGTCTCGTGGGCAGTCTGACGCTCGGTGATGTCGCGCGTGACCTTGCCGAAGCCGACGAGCTTGCCGCTTTCGTCGCGGATGGCGTCGATCACGACGAGGGCCCAGAATCGGCTGCCATCCTTCCGTATCCGCCAGCCCTCCGCACTGAAGCGGCCGGTTTCGCGGGCGGTCGCCAAGGCCTTCTGGGGAGCGCCTCGGGCGCGGTCCTCAGGCGGGTAAAAGACAGAAAAGTGCTTACCGATTATTTCGGCGGCGGCGTACCCCTTGAGCCGTTCCGCGCCCGTGTTCCAGCTCGCGACGTACCCTTCCAAGTCCAACATGAAAATGGCGTAGTCGACAATACCGTCAATCAGGAGCTGCAGCCGGCGCGCGTGGTCACCGTCGTCGAACTTAGAGGGTGTAGTGGCCAATGTGACGAGCCTCCCCCCGGCGAACGTGCTGAGAAGGGATTAGTTCCCTAGCGGGCGGGAGGAATTTGGCAAGAGGATAAATGGCTTATGGGACGACGCGACTATCGTTTCCGAGATTGGGGCGCGCGAGAAAACGATCGATCGGCAGGCCGAACGGCGCAAACCATCCACGCCCATGGCTATCACGTGACCTTCCAGCAAGGCGTCCGTCACTTTGGGGCGCGCAATTCGGGAGAGCGCAGCCACTCTCCGCTGTGAGATCCTGTCTCGGCCTGCCGAGCTTTTCGCCGGACGGGCCCGCGCAATCCTCCCGGTGGAAGCAGCTGCTCTCTTCGCCGCCTCGCCTCGTTTCTTACAGGCCGCAGCCGAGTTTCGCCAGGGGCGAAGCCGACCGCAAATCGGGCAACAGAGACGGTCGGTTCACTGCTTCCGCCGATCCGTTCGCGCTACCACCAGGTAGGTCCACGCGAAGACCATAACGGCTGCAACAAATGACAATGCGATGAGCTTTTGCATCGTACGATTATGCGTTCCATCTTCGGACTTTTCCACACTGAAGCGCTGCGTAGTTGAAAATGAGCAGGAGCCGGCTCTCGCATAGTCAGCAAGACGTTACCTCTTGCGCAGAAGTTTTAAGAGTTAACCATCGTCGCGGCCGCAGCAGTTGGGTCCATTGCCGACATCACTGTCGGCCCTTGCTGCCGGCGGACGTGCCGGCGCAAGACGGCCTACCCGTGTCCTTCCACCTCCACCTTGCCCGCGCGTCGCGGCGGCCGCACCACCGTGACGGTGCACGGCGCTTGGCCTGCGACCTCGCCGGAGACGCTGCCGAGCAGCGAACGCGTGAGCGAGTTCTGCCGCGCGCCGAGCACGATGTGGTCGACCCGATTGATCCCGGCGAATTCAAGAATGGCGTCGGCGGGGTCGAAGGCTTCCAGCACGTGCACGGTCAGCCGGCCTTCGTCGAGCTTCAAGGGCTGCGCCCAGTGCTTCAGGGCGACCATACGGTCGACATGCTTATTGCGTCCCTCTTCGTCGAGGGTGCGATCGATGGTGAGCCGATTGAGCTTGAGTACGTTGACGCAGGCAAGGCGTGCCGACGGCAAGGTCGCCAGCACCTGCCCGGCGGTAACGCGCAACGCATCGAGCAGCCCCTCGGCGTCTTCCGTCAGATCAATGGCGACCACCACGATCGGGCTTGAATCGAGCTGGATGGCGACGCCAGACTTCGCGGTGGCCTGCATGAGGTCGGGGTTGAAGCGCCGGCGCAACACCGTCGTGAGCGGATCGCGTTGCAGCTTTTCCGAACGTGCAGTGAGCTTGACCTGATCGGGATGGCTAAGATCGAAAGAGAGCTGAGCGGCGGTCGGATAGCGCCAAGCCGGCTCGATCTCGAGACAGCGCAGGACGATCTCCTGCAGCCAGGGCGGATAGTCGGCCTTGAGATGGCGCGGCGGATAGGGATCACGCCACAACCTGCGCCGTACCGCGCGCATGGTCTCGGCCTCGCCGAAGGGGCGTTCGCCAGTGGTGAAGAAATAGAGCAGCACGCCGAGCGAAAACAGATCGCTGCGCGGATCGTCGCGTACGCCGGACAGCCGCTCCGGGGCCATATAGGGCGCGGTACCGTAGGGCACGCGAAACTCCTCCTGCAACAGATCGGGCAGCTGATCGTGATGCGACAAGCCGTAATCGATCAGCACGGCCTCACCGCTGTCGCGGAACATGACGCTGCTTGGCTTGACGTCGTGATGGACGACATTCTGCCGATGCAGGTCGGCGAGCGCGTCCGCGATCTTGCCGACCAGCGACCTCGCTTCCTCGTAAGGCAGCGGCAAATTGTCGAGCCGCCTGTAGAGCGTTTGCCCTGGAATGCACTCCAGCACCACATAAGCCTGCCGCGCGAAGTCGCCGGTGCCGAAGCATCGCGGCACGTGGGGGCCGGACAGCCTCGGCAGGATCATCATTTCCATCTCGAAGCTGACGATGGCGGCCGGATCCTCGCCTTCCGACACGCGCGGAATCTTCATCAGGAGCGGCGCGGCGATGTCGGGATGCGTGACGCTCCAGAGCGTCGCCATGCCGCCGGAGTGCACCTGCTCGCCGATGACAAAACCGTCGATGATGGTGCCGGGCTCGATCTTCGACTTGGTCATCGCTTCACCGCCCCATCAGGAGCCGGTCGGCAAGCCAGGACGGCAGGCCGTTGGCGCGGATGCGCTCGGCCGCGGCGTTCACGTCATAGGGTGCGCGGAAATACGTTATCTCGCATTTGTCCGTATCGAACATCACGAAGCAGGCGGCGGGATTGCCGTCACGGGGCTGGCCCACCGAGCCGAGCACCGCGAGCCATTGCCGCCCGCGCAGGAGTTGGATCGGCACGCCCGTGACCGGGACGAAGCTCGTCATCTTGGCGGTGGCCGACATCGAGTACAGCGCGGGGCGATGGATGTGACCGCAGAAGGTGACGTGCGCCGGCGTCGCGATCATGCTGCGACCAGCGTCCGCGGCATCGCGGACATAGCGCCAGCGCGGGGGATTGGAGGCCTCCGAATGCACATAGAGCCGCGTCTCCTCTTTGACCGTGTACGGAAGGCTGCCGAGGAACTGCCGCTGTGGTGCGCTCAGGCGGCCGCGCGTCCATTCGATCGCCGCCTGGGCCTCCGCATTCATGGTTTCTGCGCTGGTCCCAATGGCATTGTCGTGATTGCCGAGCACGACCGGCGCGCCGGAAGCCGCAAGCTCCATCACCGTACCCACGGCCCATTCGGGGTCGGCGCCATAGCCGACGATGTCACCGAGGCAGACGAAGCGCTCCGCACCTTTTGCGCGCGCCGCGTCCAGGCATGCGGCGAAGGCCTGCCGGTTGGCGTGAATGTCGGCAAAGATGGCGAGCCGCAAGCTTTCCTCCGCAGCAAAATCTATCAGGCCCGGCTCGGGCCGGCCTGATGGATATCAAAGTATGCGGAAAATGCGGACGGCTCTAGCGCTTGCGCGGCGCCTCGAGGCCCTTGAGTAACAGGGCGATCAGTGCGTCGATCCGCGCCGGCTTGGCCGGATCGCTCCATTCGTCGCAATGGGCGGGATGGTGATAGCGGACGGTGGCGTCGAACACCGCGAGCGCGGCCGACTTGACGTCGGCGGCCTGAAAGGCGCCCTGCTTCACGCCGTCGGAAATGATTTGCCCGACCTGCTCGACCAGGCGTTCCCTGTGCGCCTTCACCGCCTCGCAGGCCTCCCGCGCCAGCGCCAGATAAGTCGCGAACATCTCGGGATCGTCGCAGACTTTCCTGTACTTGATGTCGATCATCGTGCGCAGCCACTTCTCCAGCCGCGCCGGCGCCGGGCCGGTCGCCTCCGCGATCTTCTGCAACGGCGCATTGGCGCGATCGAGCCAGCGCTTGGCCACCGCCTCACGCAGCGAAGCCTTGCTCGGAAAATGGCGGTAAACACTGCCGTGGCTCACGTCGAGCGCGCGCGCAACATCGACGACCGTGGCCTTGGCCAGCCCATAGCGGCGCAAGACCTCCTCGGTCGCTTCGAGAATCCGCTCCGGAGTCAAAACGACAACTTCGTTCATACAAAGCTCCTTTGCGTCCCTGCCGGATCGGCGGCTTAACGGGCGAGCTTCCCCGCCTTCGCCTCGAGATGGCGGGCCACCACCCGGTTGATCCAGACCTGGAATTGAGCGGCTAGATGGAGAATTTCAGTGGTCATCGTCGTAAATCCTCAAGTTCTTGGGATTGCCGCCATTACGGCTGGTCAACCCGCGCGGCGCCCGCGTCCCTTGCTTTTCTTGGCATGGCCCTCTTCGGCACCATGCTCGGGCGTCGAGAATGCATATAGCATCTTGCGCTGACAGATTTCAATATCTGTCAGTCACACTTCTGTGAATTTGACCGTCGCAGGATCGCGTCTGCCGGCCGCCTCTACTGCTGTACTGCATCCTTGGGGGGCATCCGGGGCGGCGCCAGCGGAGTGAAAACCGCTCCCTGGCCGCCTGGCGGCGGCGCCATGAACTCGCCTGTCGTGGAATCGCCGCCGCTCGTCTCAAGGATCGTCTTCGGCGTGATGTATTCCCTGACCAGATCCATGATGGTCCCGTCGCCACCGCCAAAATCCGCGGCGCGCCCGCCCTGCGGACGCCCTGCCTTGATCTCGTTCTCCGCGGCGTGCGTCTTCCCGGCCAACGCCGCGTCATAGGGAACGCGGAAAGCACGGGGAATTGCGCTTGGCCGGTTGTCCTGATCAAGCTCCTCGACCCAGAGGTAAATCGAGCCCGGGTCGCCCTCGAGCGAATGCGGTTCGACGATCCGCGCCGACAACAGTTTGAAAGACACGGGCAGTGTGTCGGTCGTGGCCCAACCGAGCAGCCCGCGCATCCCGCTGAAGCTGATCACATAGAACGCGCTAGTCAGGACGACAGCGATGGCCTTCAGCGACCAATGCAGGCGTGCATACACCAGCACGATCAGGAGGAGCGCGCCGATCACGGCATAGGCAACCGCCAGGGCAACGATGACCCATTGCAGACTACTCACGGCGAATCCTCACACCCGTCTTCGGGTCGAGGTCGGCGCCGTTGGCGCGCACGTTACGGAACGTCTCCATAAGCGATTTCGGCCGCTGATGAACGTCGATGACCCTGCCCTCGGCATCGAGGCGAAACCGCACCGCGGTCTTCTCGTCGCCGGTATGATCGAGTGTCAGCTTGTTGTCGAAGATCACCTGCGCCGTCGGATTGAGCTTCTGCACCTTCACACTGGCCTGGACGGGTTCACCGGTGGTCGCCTGGAAGTGGGAGATATTGACCGTGTATTCGCCGTCAAGGATGCCGCGCACGGTGACGATCTCCTCGCGGATTGGCGAGGCGATTTTCTTGCCGTTTACCACGATGAAGTCGTTAGCTCCGCCGCGATCATCTCGGTCAAGCGTCAGGAAGCCGGCTTCGCGATGCCGATACCAGGCGATGTTTCCGGCAGGATCCTGCACAAACAGATCAAGATCGTCGGGGTGTTTGTCCGGCCAATCCATCGTGATGATGAACTCGGCCTTGGAATCGATCTTGCCCTCCTTGGAATGGGGAGAGACGGCGAGAAGCGCCAGGAAGAACAGGAAAGCGATCACCTGCAGCGCCTTGAACAGCATCACGCCGAGCGGATCGAAATTCTCATCCCGCGGGTAGAGGCCGAAATCATCCAGCATGGCGGCGTTCCAAGGCCGGTGTGACATGCGTCTCGGTCAGCATGACGGCATCGGAAAACACCCGCTGGGTCGCGGCATCGAGCATGTAGTATTGTATCCTGACCAGGATCGATCCGATCAGGCCGGCCAGCGTTGTGTACATTGCGACCGCCATGCCGTCGCTCATCAGCCCCATCGACGTTTTCATCGCAGCCGTGTCGGCGGCATCGAGGGTTGCGATCGGCGCGAGCATGATGATGAAGCCGATGATGGTTCCGAGCAGCCCGAGCTTCATCAGCGTGTCCGAGACGAAGGTGCCGAAGCCGTTGGAACCACGGAGGCGGTCGGCCAGCGTGCGCAATAGCAGCGTCTGATCGATGCGGCCGGCGGCTTGCGCCTTGGCCTTTTCCAACAGGCTGCGGATGTGATCCGTCACCAGCCCGCGCGGCAGGCCGTGGGCATCGGCCTCGAGCACCCTCGCGGCGTCAGGCCCGGTCAGGACGGCGCGGCAGCCTCGTGCGACCTCGCCTTCGCGCGCAATCGCGCGCGTCCGCCAGAAGCAATGGACGCAAGTGACAACGTAGAGAACGGCAATGACGCTGGAAATGTAGGTGCGGTCGGAGCTGACCATGAGTTGGATCAACCCGTAACGCCACAGCAAGACAGCCGCGAAGATTGAAAGACCGGTGAAGATCATCCATATCAGCAGGACGTCGCGCTCCCGTGGGTCCGGGCCGGCTGGTGAGCTCGCTTCTCCGGCCATGGCGCTCATGCTGTGCTCGCTCCATGCGGCAACCATTCCATGGCCCTGCCTGCGCAAGACCAATGTCACTCGTTAGATCAGAGGCGGTCGGTGCCGTCCAAAGACATCTGCCCGAACATTGTTGGGCAATTTTCCCGATCTCCCTCCCCTTGGCGGTCTTTGCAATTGGCTAACAATGGCGCTGCTGCTACGCTCGACCAAGTTGTGAGGTTTTCGCATGCGCCTCGTGCTCCAACTGGTCGCCCGCGTGCTCATCATCGTCGCCCTGTGCCTGGGAGCGGCGACCGTCTGGGCCACGATCGATGCGCATCGCAGTGTCGATCGCGCGACCGCAGCGTCGGCAGAGCGTGTTGCGGCGGCGCTGGAGGCGCTCTACTGGCGTGAATTGCTGTTGCGCGGCAACAGGATGCGCGACCAACTTCTGCCAACCCCTGAATGGCGCACCATCGAGACGATGAAATTGATCTCGCCGGGCATTTGCGTCCAGTTCGAGCCCAAGGGCGCGTTCGAGCAGCCGCTGTGCGGCCGGAGCAAGGGAATCGGCCGGACGCCCCCTGCTTGGTTCGCCGCCGCAGCGCAGATAGCCCTTGGCAGCCACGAGGCGGTGTCGAGGCCGATCAGCGCCCGCTCCGTGTCAGCGGGAACCGTCGCGGCCATTGCAGATCCGGACGCGGCAATCGCACTGGCTTGGCAGCACATCCTGGACAACATCCATGTTGCGTTGCTGATGGCGGTGGCTATTGCGCTGCTCGCCTCGCTGGCCATCGCGCACACGCTGGCGCCCGCGCAGCAGATCGTCTCGGCGCTGCAGCGGATGGCGCAGGGTCAATACCGGACAGCCTTGCCGCGTTTTCGATCGATGGAACTCGGCATGATCGGGCAAGCCGTCGGCGATCTCGGCGACCGCCTCGCGCAAGCCAGGGACGAGCGCGCAGCCCTGACGAGACGCCTGCTCGATATCCGCGACGACGAGCGGCGCGCACTCGCCCGCGAATTGCACGACGAGTTTGGACAGAACCTCACGGCAATCCTGGCCTTCGCCAACACGATCGAGGCGGCCGGCGCCAGCCGAACCGGCAAGGATGACGTCGCGCAGGATGCGCGGATGATTTCGCAGGCTACGCGCCGTATCATGGCCTGCCTGCGCGATACGCTGAACCGCCTGCGCCATCCGCCAGCAGAGGAAATTGGCCTTGAGGCAAGCCTGGTCGACCTCGTCGACAGCTGGCGATCGCGGGCCGCAACGCAGCCACTGATCCAGCTCGATCTGCAGGGCGACCTCGCCGATATCAGCGGCACGGTTGCGGCGACGGCCTACCGGGTCGCCCAGGAATGCCTGACCAACGCGCTGCGCCACAGCGACGCGCGCGAGATCGTGCTCAGGATCGAGCGGCGGACCGGGCCTGAAAACGCGCTGCTTGTCCGTGTCGAGGATGATGGCGGCGGCGATGCGGCTAAGGTGGAGCAGTCCGCGGGTTTCGGCCTCACCGGCGTCAGCGAACGCGTGGCCGCGCTCGGCGGCTCGCTTTCGATTGCGCGCGCCCGGCGCGGGCTCAGCGTCGCCGCGACAATACCGCTCGCCGCTTGACGCGGATGGCGACCGCGTCGAAGACAAGTTGCATCACGATCCTGCTGGTCGACGACCATCCCGTCGTCCGTCAAGGCTATCGGCGCGTGCTCGAGCACCAGGACGATCTCCGCGTCGTCGCCGAGGCCGACAATGCAGCCAACGCCTATCGGGCATTCAAGACACATAGTCCCGATGTCGTGGTGATGGACATCTCGATGCCGGGCGCGAGCGGGCTGGAGGCCATCAGGAACATCCGTGCGCGTAGCTCCGATGCCCGCATTCTCGTGTTCAGCATGCATAGCGAGCCGGCGCTGGTGAAGGCAGCATTCGGCGCCGGCGCCAGCGGCTTCGTCAGCAAGGGCAGCGAGCCAGCCGAACTGATCCGGGCGATCCGGTCCCTTGCCCGCGGCGAACCTGCGATCAGCGACGACATCGCCCGCGTGCTCGCCATGGAAAGCCTGACGCCGACCAGATCGGCCCTCGACCAGCTGGGCGAACGCGAGGTCGAGATCCTGCGCCAACTCGCGGCTGGCGCGACCAAGGAGCAGATCGCAGCAAACCTCAACCTCAGCACCAAGACCGTTCAGAATTACCACTATCTAATCAAGGCCAAGACTGGCATGCGGACCGATGCCCAACTCGTTCGCCTGGCCGTCGAGTGCGGGCTGACCAACCTTTAGAAACTCCGCCCCAGCCCTCCGCCGCAGGCGAGAGAGGAAGCCCGATCCATAATTACCCGCTCCCGGATAGCCCGGTTTTCCCTCTCCAATCCCCCCGTTTGGGTGGCCTCCCCCCGCACGATTTGCTAAAGCGCGGCGTAAAAACAAATCGGCCGGGAGCGCCCCTCGCGCCCCGCCCTGCCCGTCTGGAGTTTCGATGATCCCCCGCTATACCCGCCCGGAAATGGCCTCCATCTGGGAGGCGCAGACGCGTTTCAAGATCTGGTTCGAGATCGAGGCGCATGCAGCGGATGCCCTGGCCGAACTCGGCGTGATACCGAAGGAGGCCGCCAAGACCATCTGGGCCAAGGCGAAGGACGCCACTTTCGACGTCGCGCGGATCGACGAGATCGAGCGCGAGACCAAGCACGACGTCATCGCCTTCCTCACGCACCTGGCCGAGATCGTCGGCCCCGAAGCGCGCTTCGTGCACCAGGGCATGACCTCGTCCGACGTGCTCGACACCTGCCTCAATGTGCAGCTGGTCCGCGCGGCGGACTTGCTGATTGCCGACATCGACAAGGTGCTGGCGGCGCTGAAGAGGCGCGCCTTCGAGCACAAGATGACCCCGACTATCGGCCGCTCCCACGGCATCCATGCCGAGCCAGTCACGTTCGGGCTCAAGCTCGCCTACGCCTATGCGGAATTCTCCCGCGGCCGCGAGCGGCTCCTCGCCGCGCGCAAGGAGGTGGCGACCTGTGCGATTTCTGGCGCGGTCGGCACCTTTGCGCAGATCGATCCGCGCGTGGAGGAGCATGTCGCTAAGGCGATGGGCCTTACCCCGGAGCCGATCTCGACCCAGGTGATCCCGCGCGACCGGCACGCGATGTATTTTGCCACGCTCGGCGTGATCGCATCTTCCGTGGAGAGGCTGGCGACCGAAATACGCCACCTGCAGCGCACGGAGGTGCTTGAGGCCGAGGAATTCTTCTCGGAGGGCCAGAAGGGCTCCTCCGCCATGCCCCACAAGCGCAACCCCGTGCTGTCGGAAAACCTCACGGGGCTCTCGCGCATGGTGCGCGCCTATGTGACGCCGGCGCTGGAGAACGTGGCGCTGTGGCACGAGCGCGACATCTCGCACTCCTCGGCCGAGCGCATGATCGGCCCCGATGCCACGGTGACGCTCGACTTCGCGCTGATTCGCCTGGCCGGGCTGGTCGAGAAGCTGCTGGTCTATCCTGCCAACATGCAGAAGAACCTCGACAAGCTCGGCGGGCTCGTTCATTCGCAGCGCGTGCTGATCGCACTGACGCAGAAGGGCGCGAGCCGCGAGGACGCCTACAAATTCGTGCAGCGCAACGCCATGCCGGTCTGGCGCGGCGAAGGTGACTTCCAGACGCTGCTGAAGAAGGACGCCGATGTGAGGAAGTATCTCAGCGACGCAGAGATCGCCGAGCAATTCGACCTCGGCTATCACCTCAAGCACGTCGACACGATCTTCGGGCGCGTATTCGGCAAGGCCTGAGGCGGCGGGCGCTGCGGCGCCCTGCCCGACACATCGTCAGAGCGCCGCCAGCAAATCAGCGGCAGCAACACGCTGCCGCCAAAGTCGACCATGCTACGCAGCAGATCGGCATCTTTTGCATAACGCCCAGGAGCATCATCTCGTCGCTTATCCTTAAGTTGGCGTCGCGAATCGACGGTGACTACCGCAACGTCGTCCGCCTGCTTCAGCCCATGGACGGCGCGTAAGGGATTTGTTTCGGCGTCGCCGTCGCATCTCGGAGATCACAGTGACCAGGATGAAAGTGATCGGCCACACACCGTGGATCGCAGGCGTTGTTGCACTTTCAACTCTGACCGGAATGTCCGCCCTCGCGCAATCCGCGCTAGAGCGTTGCCGCGAGACAGCGGGGCGCCCCATCGTTGCCGCGTGCATGCAACAAGGCGAAGGCAACCTCGAACAGTGTCGCGCCAAGGCAACTCCGGCCGTCAGGCGGTGCATGGCCACGAACGGAGGCAGCACAGTCCGCCAAAGTCAGGAATCCCCTACGCCTGATACCGGGAAAGCCATCTTGGCTATCCTGATGCCGGGAGCCGGCGGCGCAACGGAATCTGACTTCCTTGTCCGCAACAAGGGGCGAATCGGCGGATCCGGCGTCTCCGTCGTTGTGACAACGTCATCGGGACAAGCGGCCTCAGTCTCACAAAGCGCGTCTGACCAGGGACGCAAGGTCATCCTGGTGGGAATGAGCCGCGGATCGATCGACGTTGCCAATGCACTGGCTGCCGGAGCCAGAGCCAATGGTGTCGTTCTGGTCTCCGGTGCTTATGATAAAGTGCGCTCGAGCCTTGGTTCGCCGTCGAGACTGCCCACGACTCTGGTCATTCATCACCGCAATGACGAATGCCATGTCACCCCGGCATCCGCGGTTGCTCCCTTTGTCGCCTGGTCCAGCGGCCGAGCGTCAACTCACTGGATCGACAATCAGGGAGCGCCCGCTCCCAATCCGTGCGGGCCACGTGGCGCTCATGGCTTCTTCATGCAGGATGGAGCCGCTGTGTCGGCCATCAACAGGTTCATCAGCTCCCGCTGAAGAAAGTACCGCGAGGCCAGGTCCAGTGCAGCCGGCGCGACACGTCGATAGCGCCATTATGGGCGCGCAGGCGACTTGAAACGTTCGAAATTTGCCACGCTTGAGGGCCAAAGCTGCTGGGCGGGGCCGCTGCCCCGCCCAAACAACTGGATGGTAACCGCGGATGGGCTATGTTCCGGTTGTGGCATCACCTCCCACGATACTGGTTTTCGATTCCGGTCTCGGCGGCCTCACCGTCCTGCGCGAGATCGTCGCCGCGCGCCCCGATGCGCATTATGTGTATGTCGCCGACGACGCGTTCTTCCCCTACGGTCACCACGGCGAGGAAGAGATCATCGCCCGCGTGGTGCCGCTCCTCGGTGAACTGATCGCGCGGCACGCGCCGGACCTTGCGGTGATCGCCTGCAACACGGCGTCCACGCTGGTTATGGCGCATTTGCGGGCCGCCTACGCCGTTCCGTTCGTCGGCACGGTGCCTGCTATCAAGCCGGCCTGCGCCGGCTCAAAGACGAAGCGCGTGTCAGTGCTCGGCACCAGGGGGACGGTGAAGCGCGAATACACCCACGGACTGATCCGCGATTTCGCACAAGGCTGCGAGGTCACGCTGGTGGGCTCGCCCGAGCTGGCAAGTCTGGCGGAAGCCGCTCTCAGCGGCGAGACCGTCAAGGATGCCGATATCGCGGCGGAGATCGCCCCCTGCTTCGTGGGCCGCTCCTCGGACGCATCCGCGCGTACCGATACGATCGTGCTGGCCTGCACGCATTACCCGCTGCTGCTGGACCGCCTGGCGAAGCTTGCGCCCTGGCCGGTCGAGTGGATCGATCCGGCGCCGGCGATCGCCCGGCGCGTCGTCGATTTGATCGGCATGCCCGGCGCAATGACCGACGGCGCCGGTGCCGAGATGATCTTCACGACGGGGCGCACACATGCGCTCACTCGCGCGCTGATGCCGTTTTTCGGTGGCCGCGTTCCGGCGTGACCTGCTAGCCTCCCGCAGACATCCCGCCGGAGCGTTTTCCTTGACATCGACATCGCCGCCAGCCCTCAACCGACTCAAGAAGATGTGGCGCGACGGCCGCCCCACATTCGGAGCCATCGCCACCATCCCGAGCATCCAGACCGTGCGGATCATGGCGCAATCGCTGGACTGGATCATCGTCGATCTCGAGCACGGCCCGATCGATCTCGGCTCCGCCCATGCGATGATCATGGCAACAGCAGGCACACCCTGCGTGCCGATGCTGCGCATTGCCGCCAACGAGCCGTGGCTCGCGAAGGCTCCGATGGATCTCGGCGCGCTCGGCATCAACTTTCCGAGAATCTGCAGCCGTGCGGATGCGGAAAAGGCCGTGCGCAGTGTGCGCTACCCCCCGAAGGGCGAGCGGCTGTGGGGGCCGTTCCACGCGCCATTCCGCTGGAACGTCTCGATGGGCGACTACATGGCGACCGCCGATGACGACATGATCTGCATGATCACGATCGAGCATGTCGAGGCAGTCGAGCGCATCGACGAGATCATGGCAACACCGGGCATCGACCTCGCCGTGATCGGCCCCGGTGATCTCGCCACCTCTATCAACAAGCGCGGCCTGCCTGATGATCCCGAGGTTTTGGCCCTGATGAAGCGCGCCGAGGAAGGCATCTTGAAAAGCGGCGTGCCGATCGGCGGCGTGGCACGCACGGCGGAGCAGGCCAATGCAATGATCGCGCGCGGCTATGTGGCCCTCGCACTCGGCTTCGACTGGTCGCTGTTGCAGCGCGGCATCGCCGCCAGCCTCGAGGGCATCAAGCGCTAATGCGCCCTGCTTTTCGGCCCCCGATCGGGCTGCTATCCTGGAATCCTTTCGGAGGTTCAATATGAGCAAAAAATTGATTCTCGGATTGGCTGTTGCATGTCTTGCGGTAGCCGGCGCTGCCATCGCCCAGCAGAGCGGCATCAAGCGTACCCCGCTTCAGAAGGTAGACTTCCCGGCCGGCTACAACACCGTCACGGCGATTGCCGAACTCCCGCCCGGCGCCGCGGCCGGCCGCCACATCCATCCGGGTGCGGAAACCGGCTATGTACTGGAGGGGGAACTGGAGCTTCTGATCGACGGGCAGCCGCCGAGAAAGCTCAAGGCCGGCGATTCCTACCAGATCCCGGAAGGCGCGGTTCACGACGCCAAGACCAGTGGCGACAAACCGATGAAGGTGCTGGGGGTCTACGTCGTCAAGGCGGGCGAGCCGCTGGCCAAGCCGGCACCTTGATACCTGACCGTACTGGCCCCAACTCGGCCGGTTCGTGCTAGATCAGCCGCAAGCGAGCGGGACAGCTCGGCTCGCAGCTCTTTTATTTGTCCAATTTTGGGGGAACCTGAGCCAAGATGCGGGGAACGGTCCGAAAAATCTCCATACCTCGCCGTCTTGTCGCCGACCTCATGTACGCCTCGGTTCGCGTGCCCTTCGTGTCGCTGACCCGCACTGTCCAGGTGCGGCAACTTCTGGAAGCCCGAGCGCAGGCTTCGAGCCCGCCAGGCTGGGCCGCGATCTTCGTGAAGGCCTTTGCGGTGGTGGCCCGTGAGCAGCCGGTCCTGCGCACCCTCTACGTCAAATGGCCCTGGCCCAGCTTTTACGAGCTGCCGCGTTCGGTGGCCATGGTGGCGATCGCCCGCACGCAGGACGGCGAGGACTGCGTGCTGCCGCAGCGAATTACCGCCCCTGACGAGGTCCCCCTCCGCCAGGTCGATGCCCTGATCCGACAGGCCAAGGAGGCGCCGATCGAGACGGTGCCGGCATTCCGGAAAATGCTGCGGGTTACGCGGCTTGCCCTGCCGCTCCGGCGCCTTCTGTGGACCATTGGCCTCAATATCGGCCGCCAACGGGCCAATTTCTTCGGCAGTTTTGGCGTCACCTCAGTGGCCGCCTATGGCCCCGGGGAGTTGCATGCGCTGAGCCCCGGGCCGTTCGTGCTCAGCTACGGGATGCTAGGGGGCGACCAGAGCCTTGACGTGGTGCTGCGCTGGGACCACCGGATCACGGACGCGGCCCCCATGGCCCAGGCCCTGACCCGGCTGGAACAGGTCCTGAACGGGGAGATCGCAGCTGAAATCCGCTCTGACCGGCTGCAAACCGAGCCGAAACAGGTCCGGGCGGTGGGCGGCTGACCGGCTTCTGTTTGACATCAGGGCCGTTTCTGCCTAGAACCCGCCCTGCTCGCGGGCCGGTTTTCGGCCCGCGTTGCGTTTCGCGACCCGTGTTCCGTCCTTGAGCTTTCAAGCCGGATCTGTCGGCCCCGGGATCATCCCGGTGCACAGGAGGGCGCGTCTCCTCAAACCGTAAATACTTGACCAAGAGGACGCGATGACAAAGCGCAGTGAGGCGAAATACAAGATCGATCGCCGTATGGGCCAGAACATCTGGGGCCGCCCGAAGAGCCCCGTGAACCGCCGGGAGTACGGCCCCGGCCAGCACGGCCAGCGCCGCAAGGGCAAGCTTTCCGACTTCGGCGTGCAGCTGCGCGCCAAGCAGAAGCTGAAGGGCTACTACGCCAACATCTCCGAGCGCCAATTCCACGGCATCTATGTCGAGGCCGGCCGCATGAAGGGCGACACCGGCGAGAACCTGATCGGCCTCCTCGAGCGCCGTCTCGACACAGTCGTCTATCGCGCCAAGTTCGTGCCGACGATTTTCGCGGCGCGCCAGTTCATCAACCATGGCCACGTCAAGGTGAACGGCCGCAAGGTCAACATCGGCAGCTACATGCTCAAGGTCGGCGACACCATCGAGGTGAAGGAAGCCTCCAGGCAGCTCGCCATGGTGCTGGAAGCGAGCCAGCTCCCCGAGCGCGACGTGCCGGACTACCTGGAAGTCGACCACGGCAAAATGACGGCCAAGTTCGTCCGCATCCCCAGCCTCTCCGAGGTGCCGTTCCCGGTCCAGATGGAGCCGCACCTGATCGTCGAATTTTATTCGCGCTGATCGGTTTCTGGTTTCGCGATCTCAAGGGCCCCGGTTTTTGCCGGGGCCTTTTTGTTGTGCTTTGTCATGCCCGGACTTGTCCCGGACACCCGCGCCTTTATGGTCTTGCGCAAACAACCAGGCGTGGATGGCCGGGACATATTTGGGTGAAGGCGCGCCTGGCGCTTTTGCCCGGCCATGACAAGCCGACAGAGAGGCAGCAGCCCATGCACTACACCCCTCCCCCGCGCGATCCGAAGGCGCCGCCGGTGCGCATCAACCTGCTGTCGGACACGCAGACGCGGCCGACGCCCGGGATGCGCGAGGCGATGGCGAGGGCCGAAGTCGGCGACGAGCAGATCGGCGACGATCCGACCGTCAATGCTTTGTGCGAGCGCGTGGCCGATCTGCTCGGCAAGGAGGCGGCGGTGTTCATGCCTTCGGGCACCATGTGCAATGTCGCCGCGACGCTGGTGCATTGCCGGCCCGGCGACGAGATCCTGGCGCATGAGAGCGCGCACATCATCGCACGCGAGGGCGGCGCTCACGCCGCGATCGGCGGCTTCCAGATCACGCCGCTGCGGGGCGAGGACGGGCAGTTCTCGCCGGAAACGCTCAAGGCCGCGTTGCATCCGCGCTCGCGCTATCAGCCGCCGCAGGTCCTGGTGAGCGTCGAGCAGACCGCAAATATCGGCGGCGGCACGATCTGGAAGAAGGCTAATCTGGACGAGATCGCGGGGATCGCCAAGGCAAACGGCATGGCCACGCACATGGACGGCGCACGGCTGCTCAATGCCACCGTCGCCACCGGCATTTCCGCGCGCGACATGACCGCGGGATGGGATACGGCCTGGATCGATTTCTCAAAGGGCCTCGGAGCGCCGATCGGCGGTGTCATCGCCGGCTCACGGGCCTTCATCGACGAGGTCTGGCGCTGGAAGCAGCGTCTCGGCGGCTCGATGCGCCAGGC
>JAEZEU010000465.1 GCA_023432885.1 Pseudomonadota bacterium
TCATCGTTTCCGATTTCGCCGCGCGCCACGGCGATTTCCTGCGTGACATGTCGCAGTGGTTCCGCGAGGGCAAGCTCAAGCACAAGGAATTCATCACCGAGGGACTCGACAGTGCGCCCGCCGCCTTCATGGGCCTGCTGAAGGGCGCCAATTTCGGCAAGCAGCTGGTGCGCGTGGGGCCCGACAAGACTTAATCAGACCATCGGCGACACCCGAACCCGGCACCGTTCCCTGCAAGGATTCAAACCCTCATTGAAGGTTTTGCAGGGAACGGCTCCTGCGCGCGTCTGTTGGCTCCTCATAGGAAAGGAGGAGTCGAAAATGACCAAGATGAAACTTCTGTCGGCTGGACTATTTTCGGTTGCGATGCTGGCCACACCGGCCATGGCCCAGGAAGCCACGCAGGAACCTGGCGTCATGGGCTTCAACTATCCCAATTCGGCGTATCTGAGGGGCGGCTACGGCCATAGCTTCAAGCCGAGGCCTCTCGACTACTACTATGGTTATGCCTCTCGGCAGCCTTCTCTGAGGACGGCGCCGGAAGGCTATTACAACCCGTATTGGTATTGATCGGCCGACGGCCGGCGAGGATTTCGCCGCGGGTCACAGAACATTGACCTTGGCCCAACCGGGCGCGCGGGTGTGCTGGACCCCGAAACTATCGAGGTCTGAAGCGATAATCCACGCGCCCGGTTTTTCGGGCCGATTATGCCCAGTTTTGGGAGCCGCAAGCTGAGGCCGGGACTTGGCGCCTCACGCTTGATTGAAGGTTTCGCAGGAACGGCCTTTGCCAGCGTCGGTTGCTCCGGTCGCCTACTCGTGGGCAATGGAGAAACGACATGATGATAAAATCTCTCGCTGTCGGATTGCTGTCGATAGCTGTATTCGCCACACCTGCGATGGCACAGTCATCGCGGGAACCTGGCGTAACTCGATACCATCATTCTCGGGCGCCACATGCCCGTGCGCCATATGTGCGGGGTGGCTACGGCGCCGGGTACATGCCTGCAGCGAGCTACTATGGCGGACCGCGTTATCCAGGACCCCGCGTAGGAGCATTTGCGACCGCGCCCTGGACTGACTCTTATGCCGGCTATGGTCCCTATGGAGGCTACGGCCCCGGGTACGCGCCTGCGCCCGGCTACTACTATGGCGGCCAGAATTACCCGCCGGGACCCCCCGTGGGAGCGTTTGCGACTGCGCCTTGGGTCGATGAATGACGCTCACGGCTACGCGGCTTAGCGATCCGGATACACCGCGTGCTGACCTTCTGAATTAGGAGCCGGCGCCAATCAGCGAATCCAGATCAACGTCGGACTGCCCCGGCGCCCTGACGTGCCGGACCTCAAAAGAGTCGGGCTGGAAAAGATACTCCACCAGCCCGACTTCCTTTTTGCCGATCACCTCCTGAATCCGATCCGGAATGATGAAGCCGGCCGACGGCGCCCAGACATGGCGCATGTGGCCATAGGTGAAGTCGCGGCGCTGATGGACGTGTCCGCTGGCGACGAGGCGCACCTCATGGGCGCCGAGCATTTTGACGAGTTGCGCGCGTACCGGCTGCGGCACGTAACGGATCGCCGTTTCGGGCGTCTCCGGATCTTCCGGCGTTCGCAGAAACAGCGGCTTGTGCAGGAACAGCGCGATCGGCTTGCGGCTCGCGCCCGACAGCTGCGAGGTCAGCCAGTCCATCTGCTCGGCCTCGCTCGGGATCCCCGTGTTCATGATCAGCGAATTCAAGCCGATGAAGCGCCAGCCGGCGGCCTCGAACTGCCACCGGTCCTCGCCGAACACCGCGACGAACGCATTGCGATCCTTTTCGTTGGCGGGGTGCGAGGGCGCGGCGTCGACCGCGGTCGGGTTGTCGCCGATGTCGTGATTGCCGGGCAGATAGCGGCAGCTCACTGGCAGCGCGGCATGCAGCTCCTTTGCATACTTCAAATCGTCGCGGCTGATCGGGCCATCCCATGAAAGGTCGCCGGTGTTGACGACGAGATCGGGCCTGGCGGCATCGATATGCTCGCTGACGCGGTGGAAATTGTCGGTCAGCCTGGCAAAGCGGGGGGCGCGGGAGAGGTGCGTGTCGGAAATCTGGGTCAGGCGAAATCCGGTCATTGCAATATTCCTTCCCCGTGAAATTCTAGCAGTGTAACGCGTCGGAGCTGTGACGCCAAAGGAGGGATTTTTGCATGACTGTCCTGGAGGTTTTGCTGCCGGTCTTCGTTCAGGTCGGGCTCACACTTTCCCTGCTATTGTGGATGGTGAGCGCGCGGCGTGGCGCGCTGGTGAGCGGCCAGACCAAGATCAGGGACATCGCGCTCGGTCAGCAGAACTGGCCGCAACGCGCCACCCAGATCGGCAACTGCTATCGCAACCAGTTCGAGCTGCCTGTTCTGTTTTACGTACTGATCGCAATCGCGTTGCCGCTGCGCCGCGCCGATCTCGTCATCGTGATGCTGTCCTGGACCTTCGTGGTCACCCGCTTCGTGCATGCCGGTGTATTCGTCACGTCCAACGATCTGGGCCGGCGCTCGATGGCCTGGCTTGCCGGCGTGCTTGTGCTGCTCGCGATGTGGGTCTATTTCGCGCTCAAGACTCTCCTGCCGCTCCAAACGATGTAAAGAATTCCATGACCCCTGCTGCCCGGCTGTCCGCAGCCATCGACGTCATTGCCGCTATCGAAGCCCAGCGCATTCCGGCTGCGCAGGCGCTGAAGGAATGGGGCACGTCGCACCGCTTTGCGGGCTCCGGCGACCGCGCGGCTATATCGGGGCTGGTGTGGGACGTGCTGCGGCGTCGTGCGTCGAGCGCTTATCTGATGGGAAGCGAGACGCCGCGGGCGCGGGCGCTTGGCATGCTCAAGCTCGAGCGCGGCATGGATCTCGATACCATCTCCGCGCTGTGCGACGGGGGCCGTTTCGCGCCGGAGCCGCTCAACGAGGCGGAGCGCGCGGCGCTCGCACAGGGCTCGCTGCAGGACGCGCCTTCCCATATTGCCGGCGACTATCCGGAGTGGCTCGATGCCCAGCTTGCTGCCGTGTTCGGTGCGGAGCGCGTCGCGGAGGCCACCGCGATGGCGAGCCGCGCGCCGCTAGACCTGCGCGTCAACACGCTGAAGGCCAAGCGGGAGAAGGTGCTCTCCTCGCTGAAACATCTCGGCGCCAAGGCGACGCCCTGGTCGCCGATCGGCCTGCGCATCGAGCTTGGTGCGGACGCGCGCAATCCCGGCATCCATTCGGAGGAGGATTTTGTGAAGGGCGCCGTCGAGGTGCAGGACGAGGGCTCGCAGCTTGCGGCGCTGTTCTCGGCGGCAAAACCCGGCGAGCAGGTGATCGACCTCTGCGCCGGCGCTGGCGGCAAGACGCTGGCGCTCGCCGCGATGATGGGCGGCAAGGGCCGGCTGATCGCGACCGACCGCGACAAACGGCAGCTCGCGCCGATCCATGAGCGGCTGTCGCGCGCCGGCGTGCACAATTGCGAGGTGCGCGCGCCGAAGGGCGAGGCAGATCCGCTCGCCGACATCAAGGCGTCCGCCGACCTCGTGCTGATCGATGCGCCGTGCAGCGGCACCGGCACCTGGCGGCGCAACCCCGACGCCAAATGGCGGATGCGGCCGGGAGCGCTCGAGGTGCGGCTGAAGGACCAGGTCGAGGTGCTGGATCGCGCGGCAGGCATGGTGAAGCCGGGCGGGCGGATCGCGTACGTCACCTGCTCGGTTCTTCCAGCCGAAAACAACGAGCAGGTGCGCGCGTTCGTGGCGCGGCATCCTGAGTTTTCCGTCGTGCCGCCGGAAGAAACCGCAAGCGTGCTCTGGGACAAGGCGGAGGATTTCGCGAAAGCCGCGCTGCGCTCGGACGAAGGTTGGCTGATGACGCCCCGCCGCACGGGGACGGATGGATTTTTTGTGTCGGTGCTGAAGCGATCAGCCTAGTTGGGAATTCATTCGGGTTGGAGGTTGGCGTCCTTGACGTGACCCATTTCTGGATATCGGCGCGGATAATATCGGCGAACGTGATGGCATTCCGCCGACAGGCTCGCCGTTCCGGGTGCCGCGAAGCGGCGAAATAACTTCGGCCGCGGCGTAGGGCTGGGTTCGCCCCGGAGCGGCGCGCCCCGGAATGACAGCGTCAATGCACCAGATGCTTCGCCGAGCCCTGCCTGATCTTGCCGTCGGCATCGAGCCGCAGGTATTCGCAAATCTTCGCGCCGCGCTCGTTGGCGTAGAACACGACGAGGCTGTCGGGGCTGACATAGAGGTCGATGAGGGTGAAGTGCAGGTCGGGGAGCAGGTCGAGCCCCTCGCGCCAGTATTGCCGCAGCGGATAGGTCAGTATAGCTGACATATCTGGCCTGTCCACCTGGGAGGAGTGAAGCTTGGCCCGCACGAGCGGCATGCCAGCGAAAGCATGTGGGCTGCCCGGCCGCCGTGGTTGCGGGAGGGGACTTCGTCGCGTATCTGCTTGCCATGACAGCAGCACAGAAAACCGCCAAGTCGACGCCCCCTGTGGCCTCGGCGCATGAAAAGATTCTGATCGTCGATTTCGGCAGCCAGGTGACGCAGCTGATCGCGCGCCGGGTGCGCGAAGAGGGCGTCTATTCGGAAATTGTGCCGTTCCAGAAGGCGGAGGCGGCATTCCGCGAGATGAAGCCGAAGGCGGTCATTCTCTCCGGCGGCCCGGAATCCGTGCACGAGGCAGGCTCGCCGCGCGCACCGCAAGTGATCTTCGATTCCGGCGTTCCCGTGCTCGGCATCTGCTACGGCCAGATGACCATGGCCGCTCAGCTCGGCGGCGAGGTCGAGGGCGGGCACCATCGCGAGTTCGGCCGCGCCGATGTCGAGGTGAAGGGCGACAGCCGCCTGTTCGATTCCATCTGGGACAAGGGCGGCAAATACCAGGTGTGGATGAGCCATGGCGACCGCATCACCAGGATGCCGCCGGGCTTCGTGGTGGCCGGCACCTCGCCGAACGCGCCATTCGCCGTGATCCAGGACGAGAAGCGGAAATATTACGGGCTGATGTTCCACCCGGAAGTGGTGCACACGCCGGATGGCGCGAAGCTGCTGCGCAATTTCGTGCGCAAGGTGGCGGGCCTGCACGGCGACTGGACCATGCGGGCCTTCCGCGAGGAAGCGATCGAGAAGATCCGCGCGCAGGTGGGCAAGGGCAGGGTGATCTGCGGGCTCTCCGGCGGGGTCGATTCCGCCGTGGCGGCCGTGCTGATCCATGAGGCGATCGGCGACCAGCTCACCTGCGTGTTCGTGGACCACGGCCTCCTGCGGCTTGACGAGGCCAAGACCGTCGTCGACCTCTTCCGCGGCCACTACAACATCCCGCTCGTTCACGTCGACGCCTCGAAGCAATTCCTCGGCGAGCTCGAAGGCGTCACCGACCCGGAAGTAAAGCGCAAGACCATCGGCCGTCTGTTCATCGACGTGTTCGACGCGGAAGCCAAGAAGATCGGCGGCGCCGAGTTTCTGGCGCAGGGCACGCTCTACCCGGATGTGATCGAGAGCGTGTCGTTCACCGGCGGCCCGTCGGTGACGATCAAGTCGCACCACAATGTCGGCGGCCTGCCCGAGCGCATGAACATGAAGCTCGTCGAGCCGCTGCGCGAGCTGTTCAAGGATGAGGTGCGCGCGCTCGGCCGCGAGCTTGGCCTGCCCGAAATCTTCGTCGGCCGCCATCCGTTCCCGGGCCCCGGCCTTGCCATCCGCTGCCCCGGCGACATCACGAGGGAAAAGCTCGACATCCTGCGCAAGGCTGATGCCGTCTATATCGACCAGATCCGAAAGCACGGCCTCTACGACGAGATCTGGCAGGCCTTTGCAGTGCTGCTGCCGGTCAAGACGGTGGGCGTGATGGGCGACGGCCGCACCTACGATTACGTCGTCGGCCTGCGTGCGGTGACCTCGACCGACGGCATGACCGCGGACTTCTACCAGTTCGACATGAAGTTCCTGGGCGAGACCGCGACGCGCATCATCAACGAGGTGAAGGGCGTGAACAGGGTGGTCTACGACGTGACGAGCAAGCCGCCGGGGACGATTGAGTGGGAGTGACGGGTCGTAGATGCGGCGGCATTCGGCGGGGAACGGCGAGGTGCGCGAGAAGCGCCGGGCGATAGATGCTGATAGTAGCGAACGGCGCAGATCGCCATAGTGGATGCCAATAGCAGGTCAGGCTCTAGCTCCGCACCCGCAACGACGCAGCACCAACTTCGATGATCCGACTCTCACATCTCTTGCCTTAAAAGTACGCTACTCGAGAATTTCAGGCACCACCGCGGGCGCCCTCCTGCAGAAGTTCTTCACTGGCCAGAGGAATGGGCAATAAGTCGACAAGATTAGGGTAACGGGGTCCCGATCCAGTTCGTTAAAACGTGACGCGAACCTGAACCCAGCGCGCGTTACTCGTCCTGCGCCCCGATAGTTCGGCATATCCGAAATCAAACAAAAGGATTGTCGTCCAATGGCTGAATCCTTCAGCAATACCGTCGCATTAATCACAGGCGCCTCCAGTGGCATCGGTCAGGCGTCTGCTATCCGCCTGGCCGCATCGGGCGATCGAGTTATAATCGTGGCACGTCGTGCTGACCGGTTGGAAAAATTGGCAAGCGACATACGCACTGCCGGCGGCGAAGCGATTGCGCTTTCGGCCGAACTCTCATCGGGAGCGACGCCGAACATGTCGTGATGCGTACCGTCGCTGACCTCAGCAGACTCGACGCCTTGGCTTGGACCGCGAGCGGGACTATTTTTCATGAGCGACATGTGCGGCATGGACAGGAGCATAGCGCTGCCCGAGGATCCGTTCCGGCGCAAAGATGCCGCTGATGTAGGCGATTTCATCCTGGCTGAGCGCGACGTTGGTTGCGGCCAGGTTTTCCTCGACATACGCGGCGCGTTTCGTTCCTGGAATCGGAACGATGTCGAAGGGCTGCGCCAGAAGCCAAGCGAGGGCGAGCTGCCCCGCACGACATCCCTTGCTTTCGGCCAGTGTCTTGAGCGTCTCGACAGGGGCGAGATTGGTTGCGAGGTTTTGCGCAGCGAAGCGGGGATTTGAGGCGCGAAAATCGCCAGGAGCGAAGTTTGTAGCGGCTTGAAGCGCACCGGTCAGAGCGGAACGCCCCAGCGGACTGAATGGCACGAAGGTGATACCGAGCTCACGGCAGGTCGGAAGGATATCGGTTTCGACGCCACGCTCCCAAAGCGAATATTCCGACTGAAGGGCGGTCAGCGGATGAACGGAGTGCGCCTTGCGCAGTTGTTCGGCCGATGCCTCGCTCAGGCCTATCGCCCGCACTTTGCCCTGCTCGATCAGGCGAGACATCGCCCCGACGGTTTCTTCCACGGGGACCTTAGGGTCGATCCTATGGCTGTAGTACAGGTCGATGACCTCAACCCCCAAGCGCCTAAGGCTGGCGTCGCAGGCTTCGGCGACGTATTCCGGACGACCGTCAATGACGACATTCCGGCCGTCCTCGCTGAGCCGGGCTGCAAATTTTGTTGCGATGACCACTTCGTCGCGCCTACCTGCAATTGCCTCGCCGATCAGTTGCTCATTGTGACCAAAGCCACGAATTTCCGCGCCGAGACTGATGTCCGCAGCCCCATAGATGTCCGAGGTGTCCAGAAAATCGACGCCAAGATCGAGAGCGGTGCGGATCGTCGCGACCGACTGCGCATCGTCCGCCGGACCGTAAAACTGCGACATGCCCATGCAGCCGAGGCCGACGGGACGAACGCTTAACTCGGAATGACCCAAGCAGATCCGAGCCGAACCTTCGATACCGCTAGTCAGATTGTTGTCGTTGTCACTCATTGGTCATGTCCGTTGATCGGGTGATTGTTTTCGGCGCATCGAAGGGGGCGCTCGCCAAGACGCTCCCCCCTTCGATGCCGGGCAGAGTTCAAATGGCGATCAGGGATGATCGTCGGCGGGCTCGTCCACCAGTGTGGAAAGAGCCTTTGCGGCACTCCATGCCGCCGGAAATCCGGCATATGGAGCGGTCTGTACGATGGCTTCCTCGATCTCGGTTTTTGTCAGGCCGTTGGTCAAAGCAACACGGAGGTGATTTTGGAGTTCGTCGGTCTGACGGAGCGCTATGAGCGCGCCAATCGTGACGAGGCTGCGTCCCTTGCGGTCCAGCCCGCCACGGGACCAGACTTTTCCGAAAACGAACTCCAGAGACAGGTCCGCAATCGCGGCCTCCGCGCCAGACTTCTGTGCCAGGCTTATCATTTTATCCGCCCGGGCCTCGCCACGAAGCTCCGCATACACGCGGACACCGTCTGAATGATGCGCGGTCATGCCCGGACGGCGCCCAGCAACGCTTTGGGTTCGAGATAGGACTGGAGCCCGAACACGCCGTATTCGCGGCCGATGCCGGATTGCTTGAACCCGCCAAAGGGCACTTCGGGATCGTGCTGAGCGCCATTGATCGATACGCGCCCGGCCTGGATCTGGCTGGCGATGGCCCTTGCCCGCTGGGAGTTCGAAGAAATCACATATGCATACAGGCCATAAGAGGTGTCATTGGCGATCCGGATCGCATCTGCCTCGTCTTCATAGCTGATAAGGCACAGTACCGGACCAAAAATCTCTTCCCTGGCGATCGTCATGTCGTTGGTAACGTTCGCGAAGAGAGTCGGACGGACGAAATAGCCACCAAGGCCTTCGGGATGGCCTTCGCCTCCGGCGACGAGCGATGCACCTTCCTCGATGCCCACCCGGATATACCGCTCCACTCGTTCATACTGGGTTTGGCTGACCATCGGGCCAATCATCGTTTCAGGATCGCGCGGATCGCCCGTCTTGATGCCGGCGATGTACGTTTTCGCCAAATCCATGGCCTCGTCGGTCCGCGCAGCCGGGATCAGAATGCGCGTTCCGTTGATGCAGGCCTGACCATTGTTGCCAAGTCCCGCCTGCAAAGCGAGCGGAATCGCTGTGGCGAAATCAGCATCTTCGAGGATCACTGTCGGAGACTTGCCGCCAAGTTCGAGGGTCACGCGCTTCATGGTGTCGGCAGCCGCCCGCATGATTGACCTGCCGACAGCGGTAGAGCCGGTGAACGATATCTTCGAGATGTCCGGATTTGCGGTCATCTCGGCGCCGACAACGTCACCACGTCCATTGACGATATTGAAGACTCCGGGCGGGGCGTCGGCTTCATGCAGTGCTTCCAGCACGACCTGCGTTTGGGTCGCGCTCATCTCGCTAGGCTTGATGACGGCCGTGCAGCCAGCGGCGAGAGCATAGGCGAGCTTGTTGCAGATGAAGCTGGCATTGCTGTTCCATGGCGTGATGAGGCCGGCGACGCCAATCGGCTCCATAACAACTTCGGCGGTGCCAATCTTCTGGATCAGGTCGTACTTCTCAAGCGCGCGGGCTGCGTCGAGGAAGCTGGTCGCTGCGTGATCGGCCATCCACGACGAGCGGGAAACTGGCGCTCCATACTCAACTGTGATCGCCTCGATCAGTTGATCTCGCTTGGCCGCCATTGCGGAATGCATCCGTTGGAGCAGTGCGAGGCGATCGGCCTTCGCGGTGCGGGACCACGAGGCGAAAGCACGTTTCGCCGCAGCGATCGCGGCGCGCGCGTCTTCAACGTCTCCGAGCCGGACGCGGCCGATAACCTCGCCCGTGGCCGGATTATGGAGATCGAATAGCTGGGTACCGTGCGGGAGCACGAATTGGCCATCGATATAGATTCGGTCGATTGTTCGCATGGTTATTCCTCTGCTGAATTTACTTCGAAATATGCGGCATCGGCGTTGATCTGATAAGACTTACAATCAGAGACAGGGTGATGAAGAGAATTGCGCAATGGGTAAGGTGACAATTGCTGAGCTGGAGGCGGTCGCCGCGGTTGCTCGGCACGGAGGGTTCCGAGCAGCCGCGCGAGAACTTGGAGTGTCCTCATCGGGTCTCAGCCACGCCATTGCCGGATTGGAAGACCGGTTGAGTCTGCGGCTATTCAATCGCACGACGCGCAGTGTCGTGCTCACGGCGGCAGGCGAGCAGTTTGTTCAGGAGATTGCACCAGCGCTTGCCGTCATCGAGGGAGCGATCGAAAACGCAGGCGAGTATCTCACGCAGCCCTCAGGGACGTTGAGGCTCAATATGGCCCTCGGCGCAGCGCGCTTCGTCCTGAAGCCCTTGCTGATCGAATATCTACGTCGCTACCCGCTCATGCAGATCGAAGTCGCTACGGAGGACGAGTTGGTCGACGTTGTCGGTCGGGGTTTCGATGCCGGGGTCCGCATGGACGACCTGGTGCCGCCCGACATGATTGCGGTGCCAATCATGTCCAGCGTGGACCAGGCGATCGTGGCTTCGCCGGAGTATCTTCAGCGGCGCCCCTTGCCGGTCACGCCCCAGGATTTGTTGGAGCATGAGTGCGTTCGCGCGCGCATGGCCAGCGGCGGGATCTATCGCTGGCAGTTCGCTAAAGCCGACAATCACTTTACTTTGGATGTTCCGGGCCGGCTCGTGCTGGACGACAGCGGGCTCATGCTGGATGCCGCCCTACAAGGAATGGGGTTCGCCTACCTTCCAGAACGAACGGTTGCACAACATCTCAGCGCGGGTCGTTTGAAGAAGGTCCTGGAAAGCTGGATGCCCTCGGAGCCTGGCCTTTCTCTCTATTATCCTGGACGTCGCCATGTTCCCCGAAAACTGCGAGCCTTCATCGAGCTCGTTCGTGAGCGTGCCCGACCGGAAGATCGCGAATAACATGCGGAGCCCTAGCGGCGGGCGTACTGTGCTATGAACCTCGTGACGGTACTTTCTTGGTTCGCGGTGCGACCCCTCCGAGTCGCTGAAAATGGGTCTTGAGAGGCGATCGACCTCGATAGATACCGAAACCGAACGAAAAAATTTCGTGCAGTTTTCCCTTTAAAACAACACTGTAAGTTTTTGACGACCCGCAGGTCGGCTTTCGGTGCGTTAAACAAGAAAAACACAGCTAGATCAATGACATAACTTGGACAAAAACAATGGAGTGGGAGTGACGGATGGAAGCGGCGGCAATAGCGTAGTTTCGACGGCGGTTTTCGCTCTCGCTTGCTTGCCGTTCTCGTCCCATTGATCTGGCCTGGTCCATTCGGTCTCGCAGGATCGATCTGCGCGCATCTCCAACCCTGAATCCTGAAAGCGGTCCTACGTTCGTGAAGATTGTCGGCCCGGCGCGGAACCGACATGGACTTTGCCCCCGGTCGCTTTCAATCCCAATCGTGGCCGAAGCGGTCGCGTTTCAGCTTGGTGGCGATCAGCACCGGATCAGATCCGACCTGGGGTCTCGAGCCACCAAGCGTTTCGCCATCAACGATGCATACGTTCGTCAACTCGAGCGACACGTCCAAGCCTGCGTAGAGGTCGGTCATGCTTGCCTCCTTTCCGGCGGTTCAACATGCCGGTCAGGAAAGCACCGGCGTCTCCGGAACGACCCCGTACGCGGCAGTTATGTGTTGCAGCGTTACTGATCTTTGCGTGACTGTGGGCAATGTGATGAGGGTGTTTTGGTTGGTGCTGTGAGGTGGTCGTGGGTACCTTGGCCTGTGTTGTGTGGCTTCACACGACACCCACGACTAACAACACGCACACAGTGACTACAAGCGAACACACAGCAGTTCCAACAATCTTAGCGCCCGCTCCATTACGCACGAACGACATTAAGCGCACATTGCACTAATCAAAACCACATTAAGCACCACACAGCTACGCTGGCGAAATCCTCACGACGCTGTGAGGCGCTTGAAGCTTGTGATGCTTCCTGCATCGTGCTACTTTTCAGCATTGACCGATCAGGCTGACGATCGCCGATCTTGTCAATCTTGACCCAGATCAGGCCGACGACGCCGCAACTTTTCAACTTTTCAACCTGAACCAAATCAGGCTGAAAACGTAGATGGTCAATCTGGACCAGATCAAGCCTGACGACGCCCGCATCTGAAGCCGTTTAAACCGATTGTTGCGGCTGATGCGGAGTCTCCTGTCTCGACTCGAGAAACAATGGAGAAAGCGTGATGCCGTCACCGAGCGAAACCCGCAAGATTTACGAGACCGGCTCCCATTTGATGCCGGCGATCCATCAAGCTCAAGATTGGCCTTACGAGGTCCCGCATACTCTATATGAGGCCTATATATGGCCCACACACGATGTCGGGGGACAGCCCTACGCGCCTGAAATATTCGAGGAAAAAGAGGACGAGGAGTGGGAGAACAACGTCTACATCACCTGCGAGGTCCTCGGTTTCAGGGGCATGTGGAACGCCGAAGAAAGGCGCCGCCGCTACGCTAACGATATCGGTATGACGCTCTATTACGGCTTCCCCTATAACGCTCGCTGGATCTGGGGCGCTGCGAAAATGCTCGTCGACAAGAACTACGTTTCACTGCTCGAGCTGCAGGGGAAAATTGCTGAGATCAGGGAAAGACTGGGAGTAAAGTCCAACCGCCGAGGTCACGCTCCGGCAAACATCAACCACGGCACTATGGCCAAGATTCACACCAAAACCGGTAAATCCACATCCGGCAAATACATTGACTATGGGCCCAAGCCTCCTTGGGAACCCACTGGCAAAGTCCAGCCTGCCCGCTTCAAGGTCGGCGACCGCGTTCGGGTGAAAGACTTGCCGGCCATCTTCTACACCCGGACCCAGATGTATGTCCGGAACATGACCGGGACGATCGCTGCCCTGACATATCCGGACCTGGTTCCCGCCGACGAGGCCTGGGATCGATACGACGCCCCTCAGGAGCAGTATTACATCGTCCGGTTTAAGCAGAAGGATCTTTGGGCGGAATACCCTTTCGAAAAGGACACCCTTCAGAGCGAATATCCGGATATGTGGCTCGAAGCCGCCGACTGACCGAAGTATTGGGCTAGCCATAGGAGCAGAACATGGCAACGACACGTAGAGACGTCGGCCACGACCATTCGGAAGACCATGGCCACGACCATCCGGCGGCGCCGATGGTCGACGAGATTTCCGACTTCGAAATCCTTGAACTAGCCGTCCGTGAGTTGGCGATCGAGAAAGGCCTGTTTACCGCCGAAGATCACCGAGCGTTCTCCGAATGGAACGACGCGAGATCGCCGGCCGCAGGCTCGCGCATGGTCGCAAAGGCCTGGACAGACCCGGCATACAAGTCCCGTATATTTGCCGATCCCCTTGCTGCCAGCAAGGAGGTCGGCGTCGATTGGAGCGAGCCGTCCGGGTTCGGGACCACAAGCGACTACATGCACCTGACCGTGCTCGAAGATACGCCGACGCTCCATCATGTGATCGTGTGCACGCTCTGCTCATGTTATCCGCGGCCATTGCTCGGCCACTCGCCGTATTGGTACCGTGCGCCCAACTACCGTCGCAGGATCGTCCGCTGGCCGCGCGAGGTGCTGGCGGAGTTCGGGTTGATCATCCCGCCCGAGGTCGAGCTGCGGGTGGAGGACTCGAACGCAAAAAGCCGCTTCATGGTCCTTCCCGTGAGGCCCGCGGGCACCGAGGGCTGGACGGAGGAGCAACTCGCTGAAATCGTCACCCGCGACTGCATGATCGGCATTGCCTTGCCGAAGCCCGGCAGGACATCGGACGGTCCTCGGCCGATCCATAAGGCCAGCCGGCCGGTCCACAGCGGGGGCAGACCGACGGAGGCCGCACAATGAACGGGGAGAGTGTCGGCATTCAGGAGCAGACCGAAGGGCAGTACGTCGACCTTCGTCGCGTCGCGTTGCTCGAGTCCATACGAAACGAGGATCAAACCTGGGCTAAGCTTGCGCCGCGTTGGTGCGTCACCAATCCAGAACCGCCATGGAAGGTATGCCTCGACGCAACCTGCGACTGTCTATCAGCGGGCGGGGCTCTTGATAACCTGGAGCGGCGGCACGCCGAGGATG
>JAEZEU010000531.1 GCA_023432885.1 Pseudomonadota bacterium
CCACGCTGCACAGAGCAGGAAGTCGCAGCCGCTACGAGGGAAGACGCCGGCGAAGATGTCCGATATTCCTGTCAGGCCACCGAACTGCTGAAGTACACGAAGCCGCTCGATTGGTGGGATATCCGGCAGTATGTCGAAACCTACAGATCAGGTAACAGAACGTTGCCCGCGATGGCTCGCGGCTTCTTCTACTTGTTCTACTATTACGGAACGCTGGCCTTCAGCGACCGATGGGGGCGCCCTGCCCGCTGGCTGTACAATCAGTTCCAGGCCGCCACGGGTGGCATTCCGTTCCCGCGATTGAAAGGCAAAATTCCGCGCGGCCGGCCGACGCCGCGGCGCGACCTCGACCTTCGGCCGGGCGATCTGGTGCGGGTCAAATCCTATGACGAAATTCTTGCGACGCTGGACGTCGGGCTTTCGAACAGGGGTCTCATGTTCGATGCCGAACTCGTTCCGTTCTGCGGCAAGGTCTTCCGCGTCAGCACCCGCGTCGAGCGCTTTGTGGACGAAAAGACCGGCAAGATGAGGCAAATGAATACGCCCGCGGTCATCCTGGACGGCGTGACCTGCAAGTCTCTCTATTGCGGTCAACGCATGTTCTGTCCTCGCAGCATCCATTTGTGGTGGCGAGAGATCTGGCTCGAGCGCGTCTCCGCTGACACCTTCCATCTCGGCAACCACTCAACCCAGGCCGACGCGTTTGCGACGGCGAAACACGTTCAACCCACATGAACCCCATCAAAACGGTTTCGGTATGCGGCCTGGGAAAGCTGGGCTCGTGCATAGCGGCGACACTGGCTTCGCGCGGCTTCGAGGTCGTGGGAGTCGACATCGATCCGGAGAAGGTCAACAGGATCAACCAGGGCTTGCCGCCGGTGGACGAGCCGTTGCTCGCCGAGACGATCAAAGCCGGGCATTCGCGATTGCGCGCCACTCTCGACGTCAGGGAAACGGCCGAGACCGACGTCACCTTCTTTATTCCTCCTTCCCCTAGTCTGCCCGACGGGAGTTTTTCCAACGAATTCCTGCTGAAGGCCATGCAGCCAGTCGCGAAGGCCATCAAGGACGCTGGCAAGAAGGGACATCTGTTTGTCTGCAGCTCGACCACGACGCCGGGCGCGGTGGATGCCGTCCTGATTCCTATGCTGGAGCGCGAGCTCGGCGGGCTTTGCGGCAGGGATTTCGGCGTCTGCTACAATCCCGAGTTCATTGCGCTGGGGGATGTCATCAACGGTTTGTTGGAGCCGGACCTGGTCCTGATCGGTGAATCCGATCCGGAAAGTGGCGCAGCCCTGGAGGAGCTTTACACGCGGTACAATCGCAATTCACCGCGCATTGCCCGCATGTCCATCATCAGCGCGGAGCTGACGAAGATATCGCTGAACAGCTATATCACGATGAAGATCAGTTTCACCAATCAGTTGCGGCTGATTGCAGCGCAGCACCCGCGAGCCGATATTCATGCCATTCTTGATGCGATCGGCAGCGACAGCCGGATCGGAAAGAAATACCTGCGCGCCGGCTTGAGTTACGGAGGCCCATGCTTCCCGCGCGATAATCGCCTGCTGGCCTACACAGCCCGGCAGGTCGGACTCGAGGCGCCGCTTGCCGAGGCCTCCGATCGGGTGAATGAACGAACGAAGCAAGAGCTGGTCGACAGGGTCAATGAACTTGCCAAACCGGGCGCCACGGTCGCGGTTCTCGGAGTGACATACAAGCCGAATACATACATCACCGAGGAAGCCGCCGGCCTTTTCCTGGCGCAGCAGCTGAAACGACGCGGCTATCGCGTTCTCATCCATGACTTTGCTGCAACTCCCGTCAACTCTCCGAGCCTTCACGAGTTCGAGCAGATTTCCAACTGGGAGGAATTCAAGGCCAATCCCGGCGTAGGGCTCGCGGTCGTCTGCTGTCCCTGGCCCGAGTACCGTCAGTTGGCCACGAGCGCGGGGACGAGGGTATTCACACCATGGCACTTGTAAGCAGTAAGCCAATGGAGGCTCTCTCGTCCTCGCGGCCCGGCATTGCAAACGCAGCCGAAGGATCGTTGCCGTCCATCAGAATTTTGGGGACGCCGGTTGCGTGCGCCACCTACGATTCCGCGCTGCAGCGGATCAAGATGCTCGCGGTTCAACCCCGGCCGACTGCGGTCTGTCCTTCCAATACCCATATCCTTGGCGAGGCCCGTCATAACCCGGAGTTCGCCAAGACTCTTGCCCGGTTCGACCTCGTGTTGCCTGACGGGATGCCGGTGATATGGGCCCTTAACTTTCGCGGGGCTGATCTCAAGGACCGGGTGTATGGTCCCTACTTCATGAGACACGCGCTGCGGAACACGCCGCGGCCGTGGCGTCACTTTTTCTTTGGCGATTCCGAGGAGTGCCTCGTCGAGCTGCGCCGTGTGCTTCTCGAGTTGGAACCGGATATCGAAATTGCGGGGATGCTGAGTCCGCCTTTCCGTTCCTTTACCGAGGCCGACGAAGCCTCGTTTGCCGACCTCATCAATCGCGCCGATCCGGATTTCGTCTGGGTGGCGCTGCCCGGCGTGCGGATGGAGCAATGGATCATCGACAATCAGCCGAGGTATCGGAGGGGTGTGTTCCTCGCTGTAGGTGATGCCTTCACGCTGCTGAGCGGCCGCCGTTCGTTCGCGCCGGCGTGGATGCAACGGATGGGGCTGACCTGGGCGTACCGTCTGGCCAAAGAACCGCTCCGGCTTGGCCCGCGTTACCTGCGGTATCATTCCCTATTCGTATCGTATTGGCTTTGGGATGCGCTGCGCGGATGGTCGTGGAGGAAGGTTGATCCGGCAAGCTAACCGCGGTCGGACCTACCTAAAAATCAATCCCCCTCAGGAATATCGCATCGGGAGGTCAAATTCCGGCACGCCGTCGGGCGCGCTTGCGCGCCGACCTCCAGTGCACCGGAACGCGGCAAAATCGGCGCCGGGATCGGCTTGAGGAAAGCGGCAACGGCGGCAGCGGTAGCTACCGGGTCCTCCTCCATGGGATCATGGCCAAGCTTCTCGAAGATCTTGAGCGTGGCGGCATTAATGTCATTCTGGAAGCGGAAGGCGTCGCCAATCGGCACCCATCGATCCCGCGCGCCCCATAGGATCAGGGTCGGCACGGTGAGGTGCCTGAGCGAGGTGGCGTCGAGCGGCCCCTGGGTACGGGCGCGCAGCAGAGCGGCTTCGCGATTGCCGGGAAAGCGCTGCAGTTCGGCGGCACGCTTCACACGCTCGGGCGTCACCATCGCCGGGTCGGCGTAGGCCTCCGAAAGCTTGCGTCTCACCCACCGCTCCGGCTTGAAGTAGATGCCGATTTCGCCCACGACCGGCAGGCGCGCGAGCCTGGTCGGCCATGGCGGATCTCGGCTCTCGCCCGCCGCATCGATCAAAACGATCTGACTCACCCGATCCGGCCGTCTCTCGGCGACGGTCCAGGCTACGGCGCCGCCCAGCGAATGTCCGGCCATCGCGAAGCGATCGAGCTTGAGCGCATCGACCAGTGCTTCGATAAACTCCGCATACGCATCGACCG
>JAEZEU010000433.1 GCA_023432885.1 Pseudomonadota bacterium
TTGCGCAACAGCGAGGATTCCGTGATCTCGATCTCCAGCCGCTCGGCCGGCAAACCGGAGACTTCAAGCGCGTAGCGGACTTCGCTGAGGATATCGCGCTGATGGAATTGCTGGGGCGAGAAGTTGACGGCGACGGAAACGCCGGCCGGCCACTTCATGCATTCAAGGCAGGCCTTGCGCAGGATCCACCGGCCGAGATCGACGATCAGGCCCATGTCCTCGGCGATGGGAATGATGTCGATCGGCGACACCGTGCCGCGCACCGGATGATTCCAGCGCAGCAGCGCCTCGCAGGTGGAAATGCGCCCCGATTTCAGATTGACCAGCGGCTGGTAGTAGAGCTCGAACTCCTCATTCGCCAGCGCCTTGCGCAGGTCTAGTTCGAGGATGCGGCGGGCCTCCACGGTTTGCGCCATCTCGTCGCGGAAGAAGCAGTAGGTGCCGCGGCCGTCGGCCTTGGCGCGGTACAGCGCCATATCGGCGTTCTTGAGTAGCGTGTCGGCGGATACGCCGGGCTCGGTCATGGCGATACCGATGCTGGCGCCGATCTCGACCAAGTGGTTGTCGATCTTGTAGCGCTCGCTGAGGCGGTCGACGATACGCCGGGCAAGGACCGCGGCGGCGTCAGCCGAATGAATGTTCTGCTGGAACACGACGAACTCATCGCCGCCGAAGCGGGCGACGAAATCTTCCGGCCGCAGCATCTCGCGCAGGCGGTCCGCGACCGCGCAGAGCAACTGGTCGCCGCAGGGATGGCCGAGCGTGTCGTTGACTTGCTTGAACTGATCGAGGTCGATGAACAGCAGCGCCGAGGTGTGGTCCCTGTCTTGCTGGGTGGCCAGCAACCGGCCGATCTCATCGCGGAAATTGACCCGATTGGGCAGCGCGGTGAGTTCGTCGTAGCGCGCCAGATGGCTGATGCGGGCTTCCGCATGGCGCCGCTCGGTGATGTCCTCGAGCAGCACGACCGCGCCGCCGCCTTCCATCGGCTGGAATGTCCACGACATGACGCGGCCGCGCTCCAGATCGGGGTCGGTCGTGATCATGTCGCGGGCGCGGGTGTTCTCGATTTCAGCCAGAATCATCTTGCCGCTCGCCGCCGTGATCGATCCTGCAAGTACGCATTCCTCGATGAGGTCGGAGGCACACGCACCGCGTCCGACGAAGTTCTCGGGCAGATGCATCATTTCGCTGAAGCGGTGATTCATGACGGCGAGACGGCCGTCCGCGCGGAACATGCACAGCCCGTGCGGCATGTTGTTGAGCGCGGTGTCGAACTGACCGGCGAGCGCGGCTTCGCGCTCGCGCGCCACGACGGCCCGCATGAATATTCTGTGCAAGTTGGCCGAGAGTTGCATGACGGCAACAAGAAATGCGGCGCATACAACCGACATTGCAATGTAGTAAGGCGTGCCGTACAGCGCCAGCGCGATCACGGATGGGCCGAATATGAGCGTAGCCTGCAGACGAAACATCGATTGTCGTCCGTAGGCCCTTCCTGCAGCACCTGCCACTATTCCGGTGGTGACAGACAGAGCGATCATATGCACAACGGGATCAGCATTGCTCAACAGCGCAGTAAAACACCACAGGCCGAGCACGGCGGCCTGGATCATCGCTCCGACGTGATAGCGCCTCTGCGCGCGCGCAGCGTCTTCGGCGGTCAACGTGGATTTGCTGGCCTGGTAGCGCCGCAAATCGAACGCCCGGAAAGCTCCGGCCAGAATGAGAAGCGGGACAAATGCCCAGACCACAATCTGTTCCGTCTTCAGCGCGGTCATGGTCGCGGCGACGGCCGAGAAGACGATGCCGGTTAGCACCGTACCAGTGGCCTCGAACAGCGAATCGGTCGACGCCGCATGAATCGACGGCGACAATCCCTGATCGACCTCTCTGGTTTCCTTGGCGAGTTGCATCGGCAGCGCACGCGTCCTCTTTGCGTGCAGTTCTACCCGGAGCAGGTGAAGTCTTTCTGAGGGAACAGGGTTAGCGACTTATTGTTTTTGGCGGCGCACAGCGAAAATCTGCACGAAAAATCAGCAGGGTAGGCAATGTTTGCCCGTTAACGACTTCGCCAAACGGCTTCGCTCACGTGCATCACGATAGCAGCGGCGACCACGCGGGATCGGAGGCAAAGCCCGGCGTCGCCACGCGCTGCTCGTTGCGGCCGGAAACATCGACCGTGTACAGCGACGGCCCCCCGGCGCCACCGGGTTCGCGGAAGAACATCACGACGCGCCCGTTCGGCGCGAAGGTCGGCCCTTCGTTGTGGTAGCCCGAGGTAAGGATGCGTTCGCCCGAGCCGTCCGTCTTCATGATGCCGATCGCGAATTGCCCGCCGCCCTGCTTGGTGAATGCAATGTAGTCGCCGCGCGGCGACCATACCGGCGTCGAGTAGGAGCCGTCGCCGAAGGAGATGCGCTGCGCAGGTCCCCCGTTCGCCGCCATGACATAGATCTGCGGCTTTCCGCCGCGGTCGGATTCGAAGCACAGCCGCGTGCCGTCGGGCGCATAGGAGGGCGAGGTGTCGATCGCCGGCGTGTCGGTCAGGCGCGTGGTGGTCTTCGACCGCAGGTCCATCACGAAAAGATTGGCGTTGCCGCCCTGCTGCAGGCTCATAATGACGCGCTGGCCGTCCGGCGAGAAGCGCGGCGCGAACGACATGCCCGGGAAATTGCCGACAATCTCGCGCTGGCCGGTCTCGATGTTGAAGAGGTAGACGCGCGGATCGCCCTGGCCGAACTCCATGTAGGTGATTTCCTGGCTCGACGG